>VGLT01000126.1 GCA_016866635.1 Candidatus Uhrbacteria bacterium | reverse complement strand
CGGAGCATAACAGTTTACTCTCTTGCACCTTCTTTTTAAAATTTCCAACACCTCACCATTTACTTTTTGATATTTCTGAACCGCCTGAAATGCATCAGCGAACAAAATGGCTCCGGCTAAAAATAACAAACAGCCACCAACCACGATGATGACACGCAAAAATTTTTGATTGGCCGTCGTTTGCATCTCTTTCATTATACAAAAAAAACGACCCCGCGTCGCGCGCCCTTGTCTCGGCATCAGAACCGAGCGAGGGCGGCGCAACACGAGGCCTCAGGTCCTCTCTTGGCTCCCCTTGGGATCTCTCGGCGAGGGATCCTGCTTGGTAGCCCAGGGGGGAAGAGGTTCTTCCGGCTGGTCCGTGCTCAGCGTCTCGATCACGCGACGGATGAGCCTTCGACTCGCCTTTATCACCCGCTCCCCACAACTCAACATGGCGTCAGCAATACGCAACTTCGTGCCCTTTCTCCACCCCCATGGTGGTCCGTGGAATGAAAAATCTAGCAGATACACCCTTCCGCGTCAAGCATACCCTTGAGCGTTCCATCTGTTACCTGGATGAAAAAATGCTCCGTTTGTACGATTCCAAATTCTCGAGAGCGATCCCTGTTCCTTTTGCGACACACAGCTGCGGATTATCAGCGACAAACGCCGGGACTCCTGTGGCCTCCGCAAATAAACGATCGAGGTTCCGCAACTGCGCTGTACCACCAGAAAGCACCATCCCTTTTTGCATCACATCTGCGGAAAGTTCCGGCGGAGTGTTACGTAACACTTCTTTAATCGCCTCAACGATTCCTTGGAGTTCGTGTTGGATCGCGTCCGTGACATCATCGCTCGATACCGTGATAACGCGCGGTAGTCCATTGATCATGTCGCGCCCCTTTACTTCCATTTCTAACTTTTCTTCCAAGTACAACGCGGAGCCAATCTTGATCTTAATATCTTCGGCCGTGCGCTCCCCAACCGCCAATCCATATTTACGGCGTACGTGCTCTTGAATGGCCGCATCGAGCTTGTTGCCACCAATGCGAACGGATGATGAAGAAACAATGCCGCCTAAAGAAATAACCGCGATCTCGGATGTGCCTCCACCCATATCAATAATCATGTGACCAGATGCTGATCCAATCGGAATATCAGCTCCGATTGCGGCGACCACCGGTTCTTTAATAATGTACGCGGCTTTGGCACCCGCAGACAATGTTGCATCAATGACCGCGCGACGTTCTGTCGATGTAATCCCACCCGGAACCGCGACCATAACTTCTGGTCGAAAAAAACGAACGCCTCCCACGGCTTTGTTAATAAAATAGCGAAGCATGGCTTCTGTTGTTCGATAGTCGGCGATCACGCCGTCTTTGAGTGGTCGCTTGGCCACGATGGAATCGGGCGTGCGACCAATCATATCTTTTGCTTCTTTGCCCACCGCCAACACTTTTTTATCAATTAAAGAAATCGCCACGACAGACGGCTCGTGGATGATCAACCCTTTTTTGGGAATGTAGACCAGTACGGTCGTTGTTCCTAAATCAA
>VGLT01000125.1 GCA_016866635.1 Candidatus Uhrbacteria bacterium | reverse complement strand
CATGTCACATGAAACATGAAGCATTCTATGAAGATTTTCATCACTCGCGAGATTCCTGATGCAGGAATTAAAGCTCTAAAAGAAGCATCCTATCGAGTGGAGAGGTATAAAGAAGATCAAGTCATCTCGCGCAAGGAATTGCTCAAACGAGTCAAGGGATGCGATGCGATCTTGAGTCTTTTGACCGATACCATCGACGGCGAAGTGATGGAAGCCGCTGGGCCACAGCTTAAAATTGTCGCCAACTATGCCGTGGGTTTTGATAACATTGATTTGAATGCGGCAAAATCGCGTGGGGTCGTGGTGACCAATACCGTTGGGCCAGAACTGACCGAAACGGTTGCGGATCACACGATCGCCCTCATGATGGCACTGGCTCATCGTGTGGTGGAAGCAGATGGTTTTACGCGGGCCAAAAAGTATAAGGGCTGGTCTCCAACACTGCTCCTCGGAACAGATTTTTATGGCAAAACCATCGGTGTGATCGGGACCGGAAGGATCGGGCAGGCCGTGGCCGAACGCGCGGTCAAAGGGTTTAAGATGAAATGCATCTACGCCGACCAAAGGCGTAATCCAACACTGGAAAAAGAATGCCGAGCGACCATGTTACCGATCGATCAAGTTTTGGAGAACGCAGATTTTATCTCACTCCACGTTCCTCTGCTCGAGTCGACTCGTCATTTAATCTCTACCGAACAATTTGCTCTCATGAAAAAGACGGCGTTCCTGGTAAATACGGCTCGCGGACCAGTCGTGGATGAAAAAGCCCTGCTACGAGCCCTCAAAACCAAACGCATTGCCGGTGCCGGGCTTGATGTATTTGAAAACGAACCAGAGATCGACGCCGATCTCACCGACAAACTCGAACTCAAACAATTCTCAAACGTAATTTTAACACCCCACATCGCAAGTGCAACGATCGAAGCGCGTCAAGCGATGAGCAAACTCGCGGCAGAAAATATTATCGCGGTGTTGTCGGGTAAGCCGGCACTGACACCAGCGAAATAAAAGAACCAAGATCCAATTGGATCTTGTTGTCTTGGTGTCTTGAATCTTACTGCTGATACTTAAACGTATTCACGATCGTCTCCAGCATTTTTTGATAGTCTGCTGGGTTAAAGCGAACACAGACTTTGTTATTTGAGGATAGGAATCCGTCTGCACAGAGGCTCCCGCCATAAGCTTTTTTCTCGAACGACACCAAAACATATTGGTTCCCGTTTTTTGTGGCAAACCTATCTGTAAAGAGCTGTGTACCAGCCGCCCCCTCTGTTTCACTTACGTGACAAAACGTCACACCATTCGCATTCTGCATTTCTTTCGCATCACCACAGGGATTGTCTTTAACAAATGTCACTCCCCACTGAGGAGCGTAACTTCCTTTCATGGGCCATTGAAAGGAAAATTTTAACGCGTTGTTCGTGTAGGTTTTCCAGGTGTTGTCAACCGCAAACGCGGCCGCTGGTGCAGAGGTTGTCGGGGTTGGAGTCGTTGTATTAGGGGTTGTCGGGGTCGGGGTTGGTGTTGGTGTTGGTGTTGGATTCGCGCCTGTATTTGTTGGAGTGGGTGTCGAAGAAGCGCATCCTGCTCCAAACAAAACGACGAGACTTACGAGACCGAGCGTTT
>VGLT01000124.1 GCA_016866635.1 Candidatus Uhrbacteria bacterium | reverse complement strand
ACCACAAGGCAAGAAGTGCTCCCGCTACCAATAGTGGTCCAAATGCGATGCGCGTTTTCCTGGTCGCGCAACCCGTTGCTAAAAGCACGAGAGCGACGATTGCGCCAATGAGATAGGTCAAAAAAAGCGAAACAATGATCAACGGCCAACCCAGGACCGCGCCAATTAATCCTCCGAGCCATGGATCTCCTCCACCAATCCATCTTCCTTTGGAAAGAGCATATTGCATCCCCAAAAAACCAAATCCAACCAAAAAACCGATCAGTAAATTGAGAATCGTGACCTCATGAATCAGGAGAGCAAACCCACCAAAAACAATAAGCGACCCGATCATCCATTCGATCGGCAACAATTTCCAGCGCCAATCAAACACGGCCAAAAATAACAGATTCAGACCAAACAAACATTCAAATATAAATGGAGCCATTTCGCCAGGAGAAAAAAATGGGTGTCGGACAAACACCAAAACAACCAAACAACCGGCGAGCAACTCAACGAGTGGATATTGAATATGAATGGGTTTTTTACAATCCGCGCATCGCCCTTTCAACAGAATCCAGGAAAAAATCGGAACAAGATGCTGTGGACGGATGACCCGGTCACACGCTCGACAACGGGATCGTCCCCACAAAGAAGAGGATTGCTGTACACGGATCACTAATACATTTAAAAAAGATCCGAGAACGATCCCGATGATAAAGGAAAAGATGATGCCTGCGATCATTTAATCTCGTCTTTCGTATCGATCCCAGAGGTATGCGCATAATACACTCCCGATTTCCCAAAGGCTGTATCACGCTCCGTCTGGAATCGAAGAGAATATCCTTGGGCTCCTCCTCGATATTTATAAAATTCATTTACCTTTGGCCCAACGGGAATACGTGGGAGATAGGGCGCAAGCATCGCTGGGTCGGTTTGGCCGAGGTTCACTCCATCGCTGACTGGATAGGTTGCTTTTTCCAACCAATATTGGCTTAAGGTACTGCGTAGTACACTGATATCCGATACGCGTTGAGTATCCCTGAGTCGCGACCGAGCACTGCTTAAAGAAAAAGCACCCAAAACAACCAACAGTCCGACCGCAGCAATCACAATCAGCAACTCGAGAATCGTAAACCCTGAACGAAATCTACATGACATATAATTTAAGTATACACCTTCATCATCGCCTTGGCACGCGCTAAAAGTTCTTCGGTGGTGTGATGCGCCTTAATCAAATACTCACACGCCCCGCTGTTAAAACATCTGTCGATATCTTCCTTTGTTCCCAAATCAGAAAAAATGATCACTGGTATTTCCTTTGTTTCCGGATGCTCTTTCAACTCATCTAATACCTGGAATCCATCTTTTCTTGGAAGAATGATCGCTAAAATAATCAAATCCGGACGATACTTTAACGCACTCGATAGACCCTCTTCTCCGTGCAGGGCACGAAAAAACTCAATCCCCGCTTCACGAAACACACGCTCACAAATTTCGCTCAAAAACTTATCGCCTTCTATCATCAGTGCTCTCATAGCTTTAGATACTGTCAATATCACGCATCGCGCAACCGATCGAAACCCCAAATCGTGGGCCCATTTCTTCAAGAAGTGGCCGCAGGTCCGGTGGGTAGACAACTCTCGCCCAAGGGTTACCCAAATACGTATTTACGCTCATCTGTTGAGTAAGAAATTCTGGTAAACGCGGTAAAAGCGATG
>VGLT01000123.1 GCA_016866635.1 Candidatus Uhrbacteria bacterium | reverse complement strand
AAATGGGTTGGGGAGCGGCGGCGCAAGATCCAATCTGCACGGATGATCTCAGATCGCGAGTTTGCTACGTACCTCGTTTCCACTATTAGCTTTCAGGACACAGGCGTCAAAAACCCCGTTTTAACCTATATCGGCAACCCCGTGATGCAGGCCTATTGGGCTCTTGTCAAAATCCTCATTGTTTGATACTCTTCCGCTATCCTCAATATGAAAACCGCGATTCATCCAACCTATTTTACCGACGCCAAGATCGTATGTGCCTGTGGCAATGTGATCGAAGTCGGATCGACCGTGAAGGAAATTCACGTGGAATTGTGTTCCGCGTGTCATCCATTTTATACGGGCAAACAAAAGCTTATCGACACGGCTCGCCGTGTGGAGAAATTTGAAGGAAAGAAGAAAGCGCAAGCAGAAAAGGGTGTGTCCGCGACGGGGAAAAAAGTGAAGGCAGTAAAGCGCGCCGCACAAAAGGCCGCCAAGAAAGCTGCCAAGAAACCAACCCACTTGGACGAGACAGAAGCTTAGATACAAGAAGCCGACTTTAGTCGTTTGATGTATGATATGCATCAGACGAAGAAAGTCGGTTTTTGATTTATGACAAACCTGATTGAACAAGCAAAAAAGGCGATAGAAGAATTAAAAAAGGCCGAAGCAGCCATGTCTTCTTCGGAGGTTTTGCTTGATCCAAAAAAGTTGAAAGCGGCTTCCATTGCGTACACGCATGCCAAAGAAGTGGCAGAAGCAGCCGAGCGATTTTTATCTTTAAAGAACGCGTTGAATGAAGCGGAGCAAACGGCGAACTCGAGCGACCAAGATTTGAAAATGATGGCCGTGTCAGAAATAGAAACATTGGGACCAAGGGTGATGCAAGCCGAAGAGACATTAGAAGCGCTTCTTGTTCCACCTGATCCGCACGATCAACATGACGTGATTGTGGAAATTCGCGCGGGAGCCGGTGGTGATGAGGCCGCGCTGTTTGCTCAAGATTTGTGCCGCATGTACATGCGTTTTGCAGAACGTCATCGTTGGAAAACAGGACTTATTTCTGAGTCGCGCAATGATCTTGGTGGATACAAGGAAGTGATTTTTACCATTCAAGGGGCCGGTGCGTATGGTTGGCTTAAGTTTGAATCAGGTGTGCATCGTGTTCAGCGCGTTCCATCAACGGAGAAACAGGGGCGTATCCATACCTCGACGACGACCGTTGCCGTTCTTCCAGAAATCGAAGAAACAGAGATGAACATTGAAGCAAAAGATCTCCGCATCGATACCTTTTGTGCGGGAGGCAAGGGAGGGCAATCTGTTAATACGACCAAATCAGCGGTGCGCATCACACACATCCCAACCAACATCGTGGTGAGTTGTCAGGATGAGCGATCACAGCTCCAAAATCGCGAACGCGCGATGACGATTTTGCGTGCGCGTTTGTGGGAAGCGGATCAGGAAAAAAAGCGTGCAACGCTTGATGCAGAACGGCGTTCGCAAATCGGCACAGGTGATCGCTCGGAAAAAATCCGTACCTACAACTCGCCTCAGGATCGCATCACCGATCATCGAATCAAAAAATCCTGGCATAACATTGAACAAATTTTGGATGGGGAAATCGAACCATTAATTGTTGCGGTGAAGACGGGCAAGCAGGGGACAGAAGAGGAGGAGTAAACTCTTTAGCATGCCAATGAATCCGGACTTGACAGTTTAGATAGAATCCGCTATTATATTATTGAATTTGGATAGTCTTTGCGACCCCCCTTAATTGGGAAACATGGGTTG
>VGLT01000122.1 GCA_016866635.1 Candidatus Uhrbacteria bacterium | reverse complement strand
TTACGGTGACCGAAAATGGCTTGGGCAAGCGCACGAATCTCACGGAATATAAAGTTCAACGTCGCGGTGGATCAGGAATTCGCACAGCTAAAGTTACGGAAAAGACCGGAGGGGTTGTCGCCGCGTTTATTGCAGGCGTGGATGACGAGCGAGATGTGGTCATGATTTCTTCTAAGGGTATTGTTCTACGCACGCCATTCAAAGCTGTTTCCTCGCTTGGTCGTGATACCCAGGGAGTGAGAATTATGAGATTTAAAGAAGAGGGGGATTCCGTGGGGAGTGTAACGTTTGTCTAAAAAAATGATTATTTATAAATGATATGTCTCAAGAAACGCCAAGTATAAAAGTGTGTGGGTGCGAAGTCATTGATCGACCATTGGAACAATTGGAGCGTGAGGGATGGAAACAGGAATATTCCTTCCGCATTCGCGATCGGGATATGGTGATGGAAATGGTGGATAAACTAAAACAAAAAGGAAAAGAAGTGGTGGTTGTTCCTGCGCCCGTGAGTGATCGTGGCGCTCGTGAGGACGGAGTAAAGTATCTGTATTCTAGGGATCGGGTCTAAAAGAATTTTTTCGTCTAAAAATACAACGCGGTCCGACGAGAGGTCGGACCGGTCAGGGGAAGAGGAGCCAGAATTTTTGGGAGAGCCCCGTACAGCTCAGAAAGAGCGAGAGGACGAGGATCGCGAGAAGCGGCCAGAAGAGGCGCATGATATTGAGCGGGCGTTCATTCATGGATTACCTCCTTTGAAATCCTAGCACAGATTGATATTTTAAGGCTATTTTCGTACACTGGGACCGATATGATCGGATCGCTTCGTGGGCGGGTTCTCGAGATTTTGCACTCGCATATCATATTAGAGGTCGGCGGGGTTGGGTATCGTATTTTGGTGTCTTCCTCTGTTTTGAGTTTAACCAAATCCGGAGAGGATGGATTTTTTTATATTCATGATCACATTCGTGAAGATCTCCATGATCTATACGGCTTTCTTACCTCTTCGGACCTCGAATTGTTTGAGCGCCTTCTTTCTATCTCCGGGGTTGGTCCAAAGGTTGCCATGACGATTCTCTCGATTGGTTCTGCCGAGACGGTCCGTTCCGCCATCATGAGTGGTGATCTTGCGACCCTGACATCCGTTCCAGGGGTAGGAAAGAAAACAGCACAAAAAATTATTTTGGAATTAAAAGGGCAACTTGTTGAAGCGCAGACGGAGTCTCCGGTAGATCGAGAAGTGATCGAGGCGCTTCAGTCATTGGGATACTCGTCGTCGCAGGCCAAAGAAATTCTCAAAGATATTTCGCCTGATATCACCGACACGTCGGCAAGAGTGCGCGAAGCTCTTCGACGTTTGTCGAAATGATATGAAACTGGAAGAAATTCACGATCAGGCGGTTTGGGATGCGTTTGTCGCGTCTCAACGATGGGCCTCATTTCAACAGTCGTGGAATTGGGGGGAGTTTCAAAAGACGCAGGGACATTTAGTGAAGAGATTTTTTTTCGAGGATGGAGCGGCTCAATATATTTATTATAAAAAACGATTTTCCGGATACTGGTTTTGTCCAAGGGGGCCGGTGGGGACGGTGGATTTGGTAGGGGGACAATCTATCCTACCCCTACGACCGCGACCGTTGTTTTATCGTTTCGAGCCCCCCGTGACCTCCGGACATCGCATGCCGTCCAACGCTCGTCGCACTCACGCCATGAGTCCCGCTGCCACGATATTGATGGATCTGACCAAAAGTGAAGACGAGCTATTGGCAGCCATGCATTCTAAAACACGCTACAACATTCGTGTGGCGCAAAAACA
>VGLT01000121.1 GCA_016866635.1 Candidatus Uhrbacteria bacterium | reverse complement strand
CTTTCTCAACCACAAACGCACGCAACGCTTGATCTATGCTCTCAACAGAGTTAAATGTTTCTTCAGATTGATCTCCCACCCATGCTCGCACACCTGCGAGCCGCTCTTTTGCTTCTTCGACGGTTTGTGTTTTCCAACGCAACAAATCTGATTGGTAATCCAAAGACTCTTCGAATAAAAATCCAATCAACGAAGGGAGCTCGCTGAGTAATTGAACACGCTCACGAACCATCAACAGCGCACGATGCAAAGCCGTTTGGTCATTGGACAAAGAACTAACCCAAGGAACACAAACCTTAAGATATGCTTCTTCGTTCATTGCTTTTAAATATTGTGCATTGGTCCAATTCAATTTCTCGATATTCATGACGGCTCCCGCTTTGTTCACCTTGCTCAAATCAAATGCCTCGATCAATTCTTGTCGTGAATAGATCTCTCGATCGCTCGTTGGATTCCAGCCGAGGAGTGCAAGAAAGTTGATGAGCGCCTCCGGCAAGTAGCCCTTCGCCAAATACGATTCGACCGATACATCTCCCTTGCGTTTCGACAACTTTGTTTTATCTGGATTCAAAATCAATGGAACGTGCGCATAGATTGGCATGTCCCAGCCAAACATATGATGAAGAATGATTTGTTTTGGCGTGGAAGAGATCCATTCTTCCCCTCGCAGTACATGTGTAATCTCCATTTCATGATCGTCTACGACAACCGCAAGATGATAGGTTGGAAATCCATCTGATTTGATCAACACCTGATCGTCAACCTCTGCATTCTGAAACACAATTTTTCCACGAATCGCGTCTACAAATTCTGAAGTTCCATCAGGAATTTTCATGCGAATGACATGATCCTCTCCCGCGGCTAATCTCATTGCGATTTCCTCTTTTGAAAGCTTCAAACAGGTACGATCGTACTTTGGCGCTTGTTTTAAAGCAGACTGTTCCTCACGCATCTTTTCCAGACGCTCCTTTGTACAAAAACAATAATACGCGTGACCGCCGTCCATGAGTTGTGCCGCATGTTTTTTATAGAGATCTAGTCGCTCTGACTGAACATGGGGTCCTTCATCAAATTCAATTCCAAGTGTTTTAAACGTATTCAATAAACTTTCAATCGTGCCAGGCACCAAGCGCTCCTGATCCGTGTCCTCAATACGAATGATAAACTGCCCCCCAGATTGCCGAGCTAAAAAATAATCATACAAAGCCGTCCGGAGCGTTCCAATATGCATATACCCCGTGGGACTAGGGGCAATACGAGTTCGTGCTGGTTTCATGGCCATATCCTAGCGTCAAATACCTTGACTGTCGAGCCTAGATCGACTATGATCGCGCTACAACTCAGACGCGGAGGAACGCCATGGTCACGACCTACATCGCGATCATGGTCACGGTCGCGTTTGCGGTCGTGGCCATCGCTCTCATGATGCGCAAGGAAAGAAGGGAGAAAGAAGAATACAAGCAGTTTGAGGCGATGAGAGAAGCACCTCTGTCGCCGCCGATGACGCAACCTGCACCAGATCCATCACTCGGCCTAAAAGAAGTTCAGAAGGGCACCGCACTGATGAGGGGGGCGGTCGTGGTCGGAGGCGATGTCATCGTCTTCCAGATCGAGTTCGCCGTCCAAGACGAACGCTGGATGGACAATGGGATCCCGACGATGAAGGGTCCTCGGATCTTTCTGCAACCACTGACCCATCGCCTTGGTGACAGCATCGCCACCAAGCTGGCCGAATGCGCGAAGCGGCCAGATCGTCCCGTACCTAAAGCCATCGCACAGAGCGCTCTCGCAGGTTCACTTGCAACAACGCTACGCGTCCAAGGTCTCCCAGAGGAATGCATCACCGCTAAACT
>VGLT01000120.1 GCA_016866635.1 Candidatus Uhrbacteria bacterium | reverse complement strand
CCTAACCCAAGGAATGGCGACGATGGTGATCAGCGAAAAACCACCAATCAATGCGGCGTAGGTCGCGCTTCGTTTAAACGCAGAGTTCAACAACGTCTTATCGATGATAAACGCAATGGCGTTACAAAGATGTCCAAGAATCGCAAGAATAAACCAACTCATACAGATATCATAACAGATTCATTCAATCTCGGAGCGTGTGCGTGAATGGAGAAATCGATTTCCAGCCGTTTGGCGAGTGACAAACAAGAATCCTCTTCTCCATGTGTGCAAAAAATGTGTTTTGGAAGTGTTGGAGCGCTTTGAATCCAGCGCAATAATTTATTCTGATCCCCATGCCCACTATACGCGCCAATGGTGGTTATTGTGGCTCTGACATCAATCGTGTGTCCAAGCACATGGACGTGTTTGTCTCCGCGATAGAGTTGGTGTCCAAGCGTCCCCTTGGCCTGATGCCCGACGATCAATACTGTTGAGGCGGGGTCTCCAAGGTAACGTACCAGATGATGACGAATACGCCCTCCATTCATCATCCCCGCGCCAGCGATAACAATCTTGGGATTTGGAGCCGCGTTGATCGTTTTTGAGTCATCGCGCGTTCGGCAAATGTGCAATCCCGAAAAAGACAACATATCCTCCCCTTTTGTTACATGCTGAAATGCCTCCTGGTCATAGTACTCTGGAAAAGATTTGACGACACCGGAGGCTTCAATTGCCAGTGGACTATCTAGGTAGACATCCAAACGTGGGATGAGATGCTCCTCTGTCAGATGATGGAGTTCGTGCAACAGCTGCTGTGTTCGCTCGATCGCAAACGCTGGGATAATGAGCGCCCCGTTCCTCTCTGCCGTTTTTATGATCGCTTCGCGCAGTTTGGCTGAGCGTAAGGATTCTGATTCATGCGATCGATTGCCGTAGGTGGATTCAAGTACGAGCGCATCTGTCGCAGGAAGTTGATCCGTGTCACGTAAGATAGCCGCATGCTCGTTTCCGATGTCGCCAGAAAAGACGATGGTTTCTGATGGAGATTTGATCTGGATAAACGCACTGCCAAAAATGTGGCCTGCATCAAACAATGTGATTTCGCAATCGCCAACAGAAAAAGCTTTTTTATATTTTACACCGGAAAATCGTCGCACAGTTTCTGCTACATCCTTTTTTTCATACAGTGGTGGACGATACTCGCGTTTAAAATCCTCCAACATCACCTGTTCCGCATCATCTAAAACAAGTTCGGTTAGTTTTACTGTGGGAGGAGTGGCGTATATTTTTCCTTTAAAACCATCCTTGATGAGTTTGGGGAGACGACCGGTGTGATCCAGATGCGCGTGCGTGACACAAACCGCATCGATGGATGCGGCATCAAACGGAAGTGCATCAAAATTTCTCGCCTCAGCATAACTCGAACCTTGAAACATCCCACAGTCAATCAGTATCCGGGTGGACGTCGTTTCCACTAAATAACAAGAACCCGTCACCTCTCGCGCGGCGCCAAAAAAGGACAATTGCATGGAGAAATGATATCACACTTCAACACGTACCGTATCTGGCCCCAGCAACTCTTCTAATTCCTTGGCGATTAATTCATCAAACGCGATGCGATAATTGGTGAGAATTTTTTGATTGCCTGTTGCCTGTTCGATAAGAAAATACATTCTATATTGCCCGGGGTGCTGATCGAGAGTCGCACGTAGTTTTTGTAAAATCGATTCCGGGAGCTGTGCACGGAGTCTCACCGTGACGGCCTGTCCATGCGTTGTGGGCGCTCTGTCATGGGAGATGGCAGAACCAGATGTCATGTACTTTGAGACTTCATCAATATTGTCCGGTGTCAATTCATACCCTGTTTCCGCGATACATTTTATCTCCCCATCCTTTTCCTGCACGCGTCCAGACACGACAACCGCTTTATCCG
>VGLT01000119.1 GCA_016866635.1 Candidatus Uhrbacteria bacterium | reverse complement strand
AGGATATCACATAGGAGACTTAGTGCTCGATGTCACCGTTGTGGATGAAGGAGGGACAGGTGGAACAAAGCTACTAGAACTCGTTGATGTTTGAGCTGTTGAGGATGTGGATACGGTCGAACTAGTCGTGATAAGCGACGATGCGGAACCGATTGCAGGATCGGCTAAAATCGCCGTAGAAGAACTTACCGCAAGTGACCCAACGGTTTTTTCAATCGTTGCTACAGCGGTGACGCTCTCACTTAATTTTGTCGCTACTTGATCTAACTTGTTTTGCTCCAACAACTGTTTGGTCGCAACAAGCACCTGTTGAGCATCAACCACCTGCATCACAGAGCTCGTCGCCACTCCGGATGTCGAACCCGGGGTCACGATCGTCACAGTAGATGTCGTTTCCCTATTGCCTCCCAATACGGTTGAAGAAGTCGTAATAACCGTGAGCCCAAGTTTTTGTGCCGCATCAACCACATTTTCATTCATCACCTGAACTTTTTCACTGATCGACTGGACCAATTCAGAATTTGTCACCACCCCTTGGGCTTCTGGATTTGTTTGCGAATCAATCAACACTTGCACAGCCTTAACCCCCGTGTTTACAGCGGCAACAGACGCCTCGGAAACTTTAGAATCCACAACGGAACCGGCTCCCGCCGCTTTGGCATCTTTTAACGCTTCGATCAGTTGCGAGCTCTGCTTATCAACCAATTTAGCCGCTTCAGCCGCCTGAACAGGCGCCTCTTGCTTTACAACCTCTGCGAGTTGGGTTTTTACCGTATCTAAATCACGCTTCACAATTTCTGCTGCCTGCTGTAAGCGCTTTGGCTTTTGCGAAACATTGGAAGCCACAATGCTCTTGATTTCATCTCCACGACGGCCAATAAATTCCGTCTTAAGTTTGAGTTTGTCAGACCTGTTTGAGGTCAACATCAAACGCGTTTGCTCACGCGCAATTTTTAATGGAAATAATAGATCACCGGGCACCGCCTGCTCTGCCGCTGACACGCTCATGATGGATCCTCCGGTAACCATTCCCACAATAGATAGCGTCGCTAAAACCGGACGACGAATGGCAGTGACTATACGACCAGGTAACAAAAACTTCATGGATTGAATCACACGTCGCCCAAAAGAAACTGATGGCGCTTGTATCTGAAGAGCATCAATCCTGTTTAATACATCTTCTCGTGTCTTTTTCATCCACGCAGAATCTGGCGTGAACTGCTGTTCCGCCTCGCGAATCTTTTGAAAGATGTGTTCAATTTCGCGGCGTGTCATAATTTTCTAGCGCTTTCATGGCTCGGTGGTAGATCACTCGAACATTCCCTGTGGTCTTTTCCAGAACTTGTGCAATATCTCCGAAAGCCAATCCATCGATCAAACGAAGGGTCAAGACATCTCGATAATCTTCCTTCAAGTGGGAAATTTTATCGAGGATGAGCCGCAGCTCAGCGCTGGCTTCAATTTGGCGCTGTTGGCTTGACCGATCGGACATCTCAAGAGGTATCTCTCCTTCGATACTGAATGACGGTTCTTCGCCTATAAATGTTACATTTGATTCAAGGCCTGTGGACAGCGATATCTCCAAGCGATCTGATCGGCGATATACGTCCACAACCAAATTGCGGGCAATCTTATAGAGAAACGCCCGCATATTACCTATCTCTTTATGCTCTTGGACGTATTGCCAACAGCGCAGGAAGGTCTCTGATGTGACATCTTCCGCCATTTGCTTGGTGCGTAATTTCAATAAAACAAAGCGATAAATCGCCTTTACATGGCGATCATATAGTTTGCCAAAAGCCTCTTTATCTCGCTTGGTACGGACACGAAACAGGAGGTATTGATCGTATAGATTTGCCATCTGAGATAGCTAATAAATTACCCTGTTTTAGCCATTTCGACAAGGCTTTAACAGCAAAACTGGCGCGATTTACCTATTTGTGTCATCATTAGTGTAGACATATATGCTTAACATTGATCAATCTTTAAGAGTTTCAGTTGGCGAAGCGGCTCGGTTATTTGGAGTAAACCCCAGAACGGTCCAACGTGCCATTAAAGAGAATAAATTACGATACATCGTGGTGAAGAATCGTTATAAAATTTTATTCTCTTCCCTAGTCAGCTGGTCGCA
>VGLT01000118.1 GCA_016866635.1 Candidatus Uhrbacteria bacterium | reverse complement strand
CGAGCGTCGTGTATAAAAATGAAAGTAATGGGTAATGCGCAATGAAAAAACTGCTCACGCTGCTTATCCGCCTCTATCAAAAGACCTTGTCACTTGATCACGGCCCTCTTTCGCATTTCACAAAACAGCCACGCTGCAAATTTCACCCTACGTGTTCGCAATATGCCTATGACGCGATCGAGAGATTTGGGGTGTTAAAGGGGAGCGTGCTTGCGATTAAACGAATTGGGAGATGTCACCCGTGGAGTCCTGGGGGGATTGATCCAGTTCCCCCATTATCAAAGGAAGTTTGAGCCATCTCTGTGACTCGGTGTCAGGTCTAAGCCTGGTGTTGAGGCGTCATTTCATCCGATGTTAGGGATGATGTGGACGGAAAATGTCATATTGAATTACCATAATCTATATGCAAGCAGCTTCTGAGAAAATGTTCCCAAAAGGAAGATCGGAAAAGAGACGCGCATCTATACAAAAATTGTACGATATCATAGCTCGCGATGATGGAGAATACCAAGTGATATTACCAGGTCTTATAGACTATAAGCGCGGAGCAATTGTTGGAACAACGACCGAAAAATATCCAACTAAACACGAGGCAGAGACGGCAATTGAAAAGGCAAGGCAAAAAACAAGCGAAGTTCTGAACCGGTCATCGCTGATACGAACGTTCGGTTCCTGGTTATACCGCATTGATCAGACAAAAGATGGAAATTTTCGTGTAACTCTGCCCGGGCTGCGTGATTTGAAAAATGGTCAGATTGTTGGCGCGACGCACGAAGATTTTTCTACTTGGGAAGAGGCCCAACGCTGTCTTTTGGAAGCGCGAGAAAAGGATGCAGAATTAACAAAAAAACCGATTGTTGAATTAAGACTTGGTTCTCATGAGCGGATTGCTTTTTCTGACCTTGAGGCTTTTAAGCCACGCGTTGCGCCAACCATCGAAACATACCCAATTCCATCTTTATTGCGGAGAGACATGTTTACCGAAGATAAGCTCGAAGGAGAGGATTCATCAGCGATGACATATCGGGAAACGCTTAAGGACCCTGAATGGAAGCAGAAATTATTTGGGTTTGTAACAAAATACCTAGAGCAGAACGCAACGATTTTGAAGGAATTGAGAATTCAGGACATAGAATCTCTTTCTCCACGCGAGGCCATTGAACTCACCACACGTCTCGTTTTGGATTTAACCAAATACTACACAGATAAGAAGGTCTATGAACCGCAGGCTGATCATGTAGGAAGCGACGTGCAAACACAAGCGGACCGCGGCACGGTCGAAGCGTTATTAAGAGAAGGAATCAGAAATAAGAACGATGAGAGTTGGCAAGGGAATGGTGTTTGTCGTAATTTTGCCAGTGCCGCGAAGGCAGTGTTTGAGGCCATCAAAGAGCATCAAGGAGAATATAGTCGATTAAGAAATACTTATTGTTTGTATGAGTCTGGAAAAGATGAGGACTACAAACCACAAAGAGAGCACTCAGCCTTAACACGAGGGGATCGTGGAGGGCATGCGTGGAACACGTTTGTCACGCTTTCTAAAGAAGGTGCCGTAAACGCAACAACGATTGATGTGACTTGGGCTAAACGAGATTTGGAGACCGGCAAGATCAACAACTTAGATCAGACGTTTACACGGATGGAACCATACATGCGACGCTTTGCTGATCGAAAAGAGGTTCGCGAGACGCCGGGTCAGCTTGAGGAAGTAGCGAGGTACTATCTTCTGAAGCTTGAGCGCGAACCAACGTCTTCTGTGTCAAAACCTTTTTACGCTCAGAGATTGGTGCAGCTTGCAGGAGATTCTGAAACGTTAGAATTTCCCCCCACAGTCGTCGCTACTCTATGTGGGATTTATGAATCATTTGCCGAGGATGTGGATGCAGCACATCTTGGCACGCTCTTCAGGCTTTCTCGAGGTGGGGCACGGGTTCAATTTGATCGTTTACTACAGAGATATGTTGAGGGAAGAGAGCTAAAGCAATACAGACCACTACTCGTACAGAATGTGGATCTACAGCGCGAAATTTTTGAACGGATAAAGAAGCGGCCAGATTTTGATGGCACACTGAAAGAAAACATGGCGTTTCGTATTCGCATTCGCGAAACCATGCCACAATTATTAATGGATTTTGCTCCCGAACTGAACGAAGAAGATGCAAAGGAGATGATCTATCTGCTGAAGGGATCAAGAAGGGGTTTGGAGTATCTTGCGAATCGGGTTAACCCTAAACACCCTGATGCCGCAGCAATAGCACGGGTCT
>VGLT01000117.1 GCA_016866635.1 Candidatus Uhrbacteria bacterium | reverse complement strand
TAACCAGTGAGATTGGCAAAACAGGCATTGAACGTTCCTATGAAACGCTCCTGCGAGGAACACCGGGAGAGCGTGTGAGTGAGATCGATGCTCATGGATCCATCACCTCCATGGTGGGAGATCGTCCAGCCATTGATGGACAGGATATTCGTCTGACGATTGATGTTGAACTGCAACGGGCGAGTGAAATACTGTTACGGGAACAGATGCAGATAGCTAAAACCGGTAGAGGTTCTGTTATAGTCATGGACCCACAGGATGGAAGTATTTTATCGCTTGTTTCTCTTCCTGCGTTTGATAACAATATCTTTTCCGGAGGCGCTTCTTCTACGCTTTATCAAGCATTGCTTGAAAATCGAGATCAGCCGCTTTTTCCCCGTGCTTGGGCCGGAACCTATCCTTCCGGATCCACCATTAAAATTGTTATTTCTGCTGCGGCGTTGGCAGAAAAGCTGATCAATGCACATACGAGCTTTGTCTCCGTTGGAGGGATTCGTGTTGGGTCTTCCTTTTTTCCTGATTGGAAGGAGGAAGGACACGGAGTCACAGATGTGCGGCATGCGATTGCCTGGTCCGTGAATACGTTTTTTTACACGGTGGGAGGTGGGTATGAGTCCTTTGTGGGATTGGGGGTGGATCGTCTTCAGGATTGGATGCGACGTTTTGGGCTTGGATCAAAAACGGGGATCGATGTTCCTGGAGAGGGGCCTGGATTTGTTCCAAGTAAACAGTGGAAGCAAGAAGCAAAACAGGAGCGATGGTTTGTTGGAGACACGTACAATCTTTCCATTGGGCAGGGTGATCTACTGGTTACGCCTATTCAGGTGGCGGGTTATACAGCGACCATAGCAAATGGAGGAACAAAAGTGACGCCACATTTTGTAGGAAAGCTTGGAACAGACAAGCCAACATTTCCTGTTACATCTATTTCCGATTTGAACTCAAATAGTGTTCATACTGTTCGTCTGGGGATGAGGGATTGCGTTCAGTTTGGATCGTGCAGAGGGCTATCGGTCCCATTTACGGCAGGAGGCAAAACCGGGACGGCTCAGTGGAATGCAAATAAAAGAACCCATGCTTGGTTTACAAGTTTTGCTCCATGGGATAAGCCTGAAGTTGTCGTCACGGTCTTGGTTGAAGAGGGGGGAGAGGGTTCTGCGGTTGCTGTTCCGGTGGCCAGACAAGTGTTACAAAAGTGGTGGCAGATCAGAAATCAGCGCGGAGGGAAGTTTTGAAAGGCCTGATGACAAACGTCCAACATGTTAGATGAAAATTTGTACGTTCCGAGCTCGCCTTCTGTGACCCAGGCCGCCTCTGACATTTCAGCATTTGAAACATCGGCCTCCTGTGAATCATCGATCATCTCACAGATAAAATTGATGTTGATAGAAGGTAAACCTCTGCCATCAATATATTCAAAATAACTAAATTGCTTGCCAACGCGAATATCTAAACCCGCTTCTTCCTTCACTTCGCGTATCATCGCTTGCTCGAGCGTTTCGCCTTGATCAACTCCGCCACCGGCTGTTTCCCAATATCCGGGAAGAAAATCTTCATCGTCAGAACGTCTAAGAATCAGGAGTTTGCCATCGCGAAAAATAAACGCATTGACAGACACTTTATATAAGGCAAGTTCAGGCATAGGTATCAGTATACAGGTCGTATTCCTTAAACAAAAGCGAACCGCCCGGGGATGCTCCACGGGCGGTAGCTAGAAGTCGAAGTCTGGATAGGTGCGATAGACAAGCCGCGCAACCGCACGATGCAATCGCCCCTTGTCCAGTGCGAATCGTCCACTTGGAAGAAGGAGTTGATCACTCATGAAGGCGACGTGCTCCAGCGCCTCGGCAAATCGTCCAAGATCGCCCGGTAGGCAGATCATATTTTCACTGACGAGGATGAGTATGCGCGGAGAGGGAGGAATATCCATGATCGTTCCATCCCATGGAATGATCTCACCGATGCTGATGTCATCTCGTATCAAATACTGCCGAAGTTCAGGGCATCGCCAGAGGTCCTCGGAGACCGTCTCTGGCTTCATGGTAAGAAGCGGAACGGTTCTCATTGGTACCTCCTTAGGCATTACCTTTGATCATTTGACCATTTTTGTCAAGCGATATATCCTAATCTTTATTGAGGGAAAGCGTGCGGGAGCATTGATCTCGCGCGTTTTCTTATTTGTCTCACAAGAGTAGAATATTTCTATGAACCACGTGAATTATCTTAGCCCCGAGGGATTGGAAAAATGCAAACAAGAATTGCATGAACTAAAAACCGTCCGACGTCGTGAAGTGGCAGGTCGTATTGAGGTAGCAAAAGC
>VGLT01000116.1 GCA_016866635.1 Candidatus Uhrbacteria bacterium | reverse complement strand
GCTCGTCCTGCAGACATTGCCGTGGCTAACGCGCAGATTCTTTCCGCACAAGGGCAATTGGTCGCGGCTCTAGCAGCCTATGCTCATACCATGATCAAGGCGCCGGTCGCTGGTACGATCACACGCGTGGATGTCAGGGTTGGAGAGCAAGCGGTAGCGATGAAGGAAGTTATGATACTGCAAGACGTTGGTGATTTGCACGTGGAAGCAAATGTGAGTGAGGCAAATGTCGCTTCCTTAAAAACGGGTCAGAGCATCGATTATACCTTTGATGCGCTAGGACCTGATCGGCATATTTCGGGAGTGATTCAGCAAATCAATCCCGCATCAACGATTGTTTCTGGGGTTGTGAATTATAAGGTTACGGCCGGGGTAGACCGTGTAGCGGATATTAAACCAGGTATGACCGCAAACATGACGATCTTGGTTGCCACCAAGGACCAGGTCGTTGCTGTCCCAAGCAATGCGATCCTAGATCAAGATGGTAAGCGTGTGGTGCGCGTGGTTGATGATGTAAAAAAAGGAACCTATCACACGGTTGATGTACAGATGGGCCTGCAAGGTGACTCTGGATTGGTAGAAATCGTTTCCGGCTTGTCTCCAGGCCAAACCATCGTCACGAGTATAAAATAATATGACCCCACTGATTCATGTTGAGGGCATAAAAAAAGATTATGTCAGTGGTGACGTGATGACCCATGTCTTGTGTGGCGTTACATTTTCTATTGAGCCTGGCGAGTTTGTCGCGATTATGGGGCCGAGCGGTTCTGGTAAATCGACTCTCATGCATATCTTGAGCTTTCTTGATCGGCCAACCAGTGGGTTATACACCTTTGAAGGAAAAAATACCGCCGTATTTACCGATAGACATTTGGCGCAACTCCGCAATGAGCGTGTGGGATTTGTGTTTCAATCGTTCAACCTTCTGCCGCGCACAACCGTATTAGATAACGTAAAGCTTCCACTGCTGTATAGCAAAAAAAAGAACCACGATCAGCTTGCCCGGCAAGCGCTTGCCTCTGTTGGATTGTCGCATCGATTGTCCTATTTTACGAATCAAATTTCTGGTGGGGAGAAGCAGCGTGTTGCTATTGCGCGCGCGCTGGTGTGTGATCCCGTGGTTATTTTTGCGGATGAGCCAACAGGAAACTTGGATTCAAAATCCGGAAACGCCGTGATGCACATTTTGCAACAACTCAATGAGATGGGACGAACAATTATTTTAGTGACGCATGAAACAGATACAGCGAATCATGCAAAACGGATGATCAGAATAAAAGACGGGTTGATCGTGTCTGACGAGAAAGTGCAAGCGCGTACGTTTGCCACAGGAGAAAGAGAGCTAAGCAAATAATATGGCCGTAGGGAATGTACTTCGCCTGACGATTCGAGGCTTGCTTGCGCGCAGGGCGCGGACGGCATTAACGATGCTTGGAATTATGATCGGCGTCGCAGGCGTGATCACGATCATGTCTCTTGGTGCGGGTGCGCAAAGTCTTATTTTAGGACAAGTGACAAAACTTGGGAGCAACTTGTTAAGCATCCAGCCGGGAAAAAGTACAGAAAATGGACCGCCGGTTCAGGCATTTGGTGTCGTGATCACCACTTTGACCAATCAAGATGTTGATGCATTGCGCAATCAAGCGCGTTTGCCGCATGTGATGGCCGTCAATCCTGGAGTTCAAGGAAACGTGACTGTCACGTGGGGAAGTAGAAGTCTGGATTCCTCCTTTTTGGGGACCGACGCGACGTACCCGCAGGTCGTGAATTTTTCCATGCAAAGAGGACGATTCTTTGATCAACAACAGGAGCAGGGTGGGGCAAATGTGGTGGTGCTGGGTTCGAGCGTGAGTGAGGAATTATTTGGCAGAAGCGGTGTTGATCCTGTGGGGCAAATCATTAGAGTAAAAGATTCTCAACAATCTGAGGCTGGAGGTACCCCCTTGCGTGTGATTGGAGTCATTGCACCTCGTGGGAGTTCCTTTTTTCAAAATCAAGATGCACTTCTGTTTCTTCCATTGCAGATTGGGCAAGAACGGATTTTAGGGATTCGACACCTGCAAGTGATAACGGTGAAGGTACGAGATGCGTCATCGGTAGATCAATCCATCGGGGATATTACAGCTGTTCTGCGTCAAACCCATCGTATCCAACCAGGAGAAGAGGATGATTTTACGGTACGTAATCAAGCGGATGCTATTAATATATTATCAATGATTACAAATGCCATGAGTCTTTTTTTAACCGCGATGGCCGCTATTTCTCTTATTGTTGGAGGAATTGGTATTTTGAATATCATGTTAGTAACGGTTGCAGAACGTACTCGTGAAATTG
>VGLT01000115.1 GCA_016866635.1 Candidatus Uhrbacteria bacterium | reverse complement strand
CGATTTGGTTGACGGATCGTCATAGATTCAAAGAATACGGATATTATAACATGAAACAGGAAGCATGTAACATGGGGATGGAATCTTGACGGAAAGTCGAAAATCGACTACCGTCCTGACAGCCTCTAGCCAAGTATCCTGGGCCACCGACACTTCGCGCGTGAGCGGGGGTGAGATCGATGGATCGTGGGTGATTGCTAGAGAAGAGAAAGGCAAGGAAAAAATGGGAGAGAAGAAAAACCCTTCGGCACACGACCGAGCACTCAAGGTCGCGCTCCTCATCAGCCCCCTCGCGCTCCTGATCTTCGGACACGTGGTCTGGCTGGTCCTGAGCCTCGAGAAGGTGATGACCAGGGACCAGCTCGGAATGCACATCGGTGTGATCATGCTCGATGCGGTGGTGTGGGTGAGTGTCTACCTGTCGATCCACTGGCACATCAAGAAGCGGGAGGAGGAGATCAACCGGCTCAAGGGACAGCTCCAAATCAAGCAAGATTCGATCGTATGGCTCACCGCTCGTGTCGACGAGACAACTCAGGAAATCATCGCAGGCGAGAAGCGAATCACGAAGCTGACGAAAAACATGGAGTGGCTCCATGTCGTGTTCTTCGAGGAGATCGTCATCCTGTGCAAGCGCCTGCGCGAACCCATGGAATCGTTGGCCATGAACGACTGGGCGCGAGAGGCCCGCAAGGCCTGGGTACGGAGACTCATCGGTCTCATCATGAAGGAGATCGTGGATGTCTCAACCTTCATGGAGTGGTTCCCGGACCCGAAGGTGATCAAGGACGTGATCGACGAGGACATCGGCACCCCGACCCAGGCATTCCACCGCCAGCTCTTGCCCTGGGAACAACAGCTCATCAGGCACGTCAACCCGCTGTCCAACCCCAACAACGCGGGGAAGTACCCGAAAGAGAATCAGATCTGATCGCCCTTTCCCCTGACGCAATCCTGCGACGGCTCCCCCACCTACTCGGTGCGGGGAGCCGTTTGCTTTCAAAAAAAACAGTAAGAGCAGCGCAAGCACATTCTCGAAGCATCAGTCCGAGCCGGTCACAAATGGCACGAGGCAAGCGTTAAACATTGCGGGAGCAATGTAGCGCAGGCGAAGTGTCATTTGTCGGCGAGTGACTGCACGCTGAGAGAATGTGTTTGCGCTGCTCTTACTTCCTCACAACACCTTTCCCTTTTGCCCCCTCATCCTCCTGCAAATCTGTCGTCAGCGCCGGTTTTGTTTGATGAATCGTTTCTTTTAATGCGGCATCTTGTGCATCAAATGTCGCCTCCCCCATGATCTGCGCAAAACGCCCAATATCATTTGCGTTCGGCGTGACTTGAATTTCAAAATTCGCTTCCACCCGTTCTCGCGCATCTGCCACCTGATCGATCTCCCATTCCACAATTCGAGAACCTGGATCGTACTTTAAATTTCCTGCGTTCGACGCGGCTCTCCCTCCCCAAACCGCGGTCGCTGGTAGCTTGGCCTTAACCGATACCTTTTCCAATCCATGCAGATTTTTAGATAGGCCCCAAATCACACGATACGCCGTGGTTGATCCAGATTTTGGGGGAAGTGGTCCCGTACCTAGTGGCGCACCCTCTTCTGTATAATATCGCGCTTGGATTTCTAACTCCGCCCCGCTCTGATAACGCAGAGTGATCGGCTGAGCATACACCGTGCGTTGTACGTTTGATTGCCCAACGGATTGGATGGTTCCCTCAAGCGTCACAATAATCTTCGCGTCTTTGGACCCTTTTTTTATCGCCAGTGTCGGCAAGGTGACCTCGATCGTTCCTTCCGCATTTGAACCGAGCAATTCTAAATCCCCTATCTCTGCGGATGTGTATTTCAAACTTTGCAATGATGTTTTGGTGGAAGTGACTCCAGATGGAAACGCTTTAACTCGCGACCAATCGATCAGCGATGTTGCCGCTGATGATTTTCCATCCACGAACGTCTCAAACCCCAGTTTCAGTCCGAGCTGACGCAATGGTTCCGCACTCGTGTTTTGATATCCAATGGTGAGATGGAGCGTTTCTCCTTGAGCAATAGATTGGTCAGAGGAAGATCCATTAACCACCGTGCGCAGATCAAGATTGCCTGCCAGGACCGGAAGCTTTGTTTCTGTCTTTTGTGCCACGATCAAATTTCCCGCCTTAACTCGGCCTGTTTCGATCATAAATGGCATTTCGCCTGACACTCCAGCGGTAAATGATCCAACGAGCTGTACACTGGAACTCACATTGGGCAGCAACGGGGGCAAAGCAATCGAGACCCCTTGTCTACTGCTTGTCGTCGCGGGCACGGTCACCACAAATCCACTTGGGATGGTACCC
>VGLT01000114.1 GCA_016866635.1 Candidatus Uhrbacteria bacterium | reverse complement strand
CAACCAAATCGTCGGCCGCATGTTGTGCCGATTACCGCCCCTTCTTTTCCAACCCTTCCTCGTCCACAAATTTATCGAAAGATTGCCTACACCTTTGTTGCCTTAGTTGTCATCGTGGTGGTGGGTGTGTTGTGGTTGTCGTCAGTGCGTGCAGACGTGACGGTTAAACTTAAACAAAGCGTGGTCAAACTGGATGAGTCCATGGAGGTGGCGCGCGCGCCCAAACCCGGTCAGATTCCCGGTCGTGTGGTTCAGGGGGTATTTGAAAAAATTCAAGATTTTAATACGCAAGATTTATTACCAGCGGTTGCACCTGTTGTGACGAGCACCGCACCGTTGATGGATGTCGCGCCTAAATCAGCACCGATCATGGATAAGGCTTCTGATCAAGTCGTGCGAGCCAAGGGGACGGTACGTATCATAAATAAATATTCCAAGAGTCAAACATTGGTAAAAATTACACGTCTTTTGACACCTGATGGGAAGTTATATCGCATTGATAAGACGGTGGTTGTGCCAGCCGGGGGAGAGGTGAGTGTCTCAGCATATGCTGATAAGACTGGGTCAGAATTCGTCATTGGCCCAACGCAATTTACTATTCCGGGGTTGTTTGTGGATTTGCAAAAATTTATTTATGCGGTATCAGACACGGCGTTTGTGGCCGTGCCAACCAACGAGGCTCCAGAACT
Organism: Candidatus Uhrbacteria bacterium; assembly: GCA_016866635.1. Lineage (GTDB taxonomy): Bacteria > Patescibacteriota > Patescibacteriia > 2-12-FULL-60-25 > 2-12-FULL-60-25 > VGLT01. The sequence continues at coordinate 1,739 of VGLT01000114.1, read as the reverse complement.
GACCCCACCATCTGCTCCGAAGACGACTTCCACGCCTACGCAGAAGCCTGGTACCCCGGTGACAGCAGACATGGTCGAACGTGCACAAAAGCAACTGTCTGATTTGGTTTTGGCTCAGGCAAAAAAGTCGTTAGCGAGCGAGGTAGCTGATCCAAAGTTCACCGACGTGGTTTACTTTGTGAAGCCCATCGAGAAAAAATCCAACGCTGTTTTAGGCCAAACATCTGATCGCTTTTTGGCTTCTATCAAATTGGATGTGACGGCGGTGTACTACTCTAAAGAGGATGTGCTGGCTCTCATTCACGCAAAGCTTAAAGAGCGTATTCCTGACGGACGGGAGGTCGCCCCTATGTCAGATGGCACCATTGTCTATAGTTTGGAGGCCGCAGACGCAAAAGCCGAGACCGCCTCGATCCATTTAGTGGCGGATACCGGATATCGTTTGAGTGAATCCAGTCCAGGATTACAGAAATCGGTCATCGCAGGCAAATCAAAAGACGACGCGATCGCACTGCTCAAAGCCGTCGAAGGAGTACAAGAGGTACACATCGAATTACACCCAGGCTGGGTCAGCAAATTGCCTACCCTAAAAGATCGCATTGACATGAAGATTGAGTGAGGGCATCATATGATTATTCCCCGGCTTCACCAACCGGCGCCGAAAACCAAAGACAACGAAGACCCAAGCCGGGTGGAACCGTCCTGATCGAGAGATTGGGGCCCCGACGAAATGAGATTCACTTGTTTCGTCGTTTTATTTTTTTGTTCGGGGGGATCCCGTCGGGGATGCGCTCTCCGTTTCGACACGATCTCGCTTCGCCTCGTGCTCTCACTCCGAGCGCACCCCCGACGGGATCTGTGCTGAATCTACATTCCACATTCTTTATTCTAAATTCTATGCTCTATCCCATCGAAGTCCGTCGCCACAGCGCGGCTCACGTGATGGCCGCGGCCATCAAACAACTTTTTCCAGAGGCTAAATTTGGAGTAGGTCCAGTGATTGAAAATGGATTCTATTATGATATCGATATCGGGAGCCCGGTGACCCAAGATGATGTCAAAGCGATTGAAAAGGAGATGAAGAAAATCATCAAACAAAACCCTGCTTTTACTCGTGAAGAATTATCCATGGATGAAGCGATCAACCTTTTTCAGCAGGTGCATCAGCCATATAAAGTTGAGCTTTTGACGGATTTGAAAATGAAAGGGACGACAAAAGTAAGCACGGAAGAAGCACAAGACATTGATCCGCAAAATGTCGGATCGGTTTCACTGTATCGAACGGGAGAATTTTTTGACCTGTGTCGTGGGCCGCACGTCACAGAGGCAAAAGAGATTGGGGCGTGGAAACTCATGAAGGTGTCCGGTGCCTACTGGCGAGGGAAAGAGTCGAACCCGCAGATGCAACGTATCTATGGAGTCGCGTTTGAAACAGAGGCCGAGCTTGCCCAGTATTTACAGATGCTGGAAGAGGCAGAGAAGCGAGATCACCGAAAAATTGGCCAAGAACAAGAGTTGTTTCTCATTGATGAGATGGTTGGCAAGGGATTAGTGCTTTGGCTCCCACGGGGTGCGGCGGTGCGTGAACAGGTAGAGAAATTGGCAGAAGAAATGGAGCGAGAATATGAGTATCAACGAGTCATTACTCCACATATCGCGAAAGAAGAGCTGTTTTTAACCTCTGGCCACTTACCGTATTACAAGGATGACATGTATCCGCCCATGGTGATGGATGATGC
>VGLT01000113.1 GCA_016866635.1 Candidatus Uhrbacteria bacterium | reverse complement strand
AGCAACCACTTCAAGCTCATATGCGTGGACGCGACCTGCTCAGTGGACTCCCTCGAGAAATTTTAGTAAATGATGCACAAATTCGCGAGGCGCTCGGTCGTTCCATTAAGGCAATCGTCGAGCAAATCAAAGGAATTTTAGAAATGACCCCACCAGAACTTGTGGCAGATATCTATCAAAAGGGAATTGTGTTAACCGGTGGAGGAGCGCTGTTACGTGGGATGGATACCGCCATCATGCGTGGGACGGGCTTACCGGTCCATATCTCAGAAGATCCGCTCACGGCCGTTGTTCGAGGGACAGGGATTTTACTTGATCGAAGAGACTTATTACTCGATGTCGCTTTTCCCGCAACAGATCGTGTCACCGGGTTGTAATATATAGATTCTATGCAGCGCATTCATCGCTGGTCGATTTCCGTCGGCCTACTCCTGTTCGGTATCATTTTATTCATTGGAGGTTTGCTCCGACCAATACAAAATGGGATACGCCGTATTCTTTTACCATTGGTTCGGGGAACGGCCGATACCGCGTCTTCCGTTTCGAATCAATTTGGCCTTCTGGCACCGACCAAACTATCTCCGGAACAATTATTTGATATTGAGGGGCGCCTCTCGCGATTAGCGATCGACTATGTAAAACTGCGATCACTGGAAGAGGAGAATAAGAGTTTACGTGCACAGGCAAAATTTTTGAGTGCATCTGGATATGACAGTGTTGGTGCGCGTGTAATTAGTCGTGAAATTGGTCAAGACCACGCCATTTTGTTGATAGACCGAGGGTTACATGATCATGTAGAAAAAGGGCAGGCGGTGGTGACGAATGAGGGGATCTTTATCGGAAAAATTGGATCCATTTCCGAACGCATATCAACCGTGGAATTATTGACCGACCCTAAGAGTCGCGTAGCCGCAGCGGTGGCTGAGGAAAAGAAGTTGATTGGAGTTGTGGAGGGCCGTGGGAATGGAGCGGCGGCGTTAACCTACATTCCCTCCTCTGAGGTGCTTGCGCGAGATCAGATGGTGATCACGGCTGGCACGGAGCAAAAAATTCCAGGTAACCTCATCCTGGGCATCATCAATCAGGTTCAGGGCAAACCCACAGATCCATTTCTGACCGCCGCCATTGAGCCGATTATTTCCGGAGACGCAGTCGTGTTTGTCTCCATTCTCCGGCCAACTGCTTTGCGACCAACCTTATGAAGGGCATCGTCCTTGCACTCATCATTGGGATGATGGGGGGCATCTGGGAAGTGGCTGTGCGTCCATTTTTCCCGGGCTGGGCGGCTCTGTTTCCTGTTCTTCCATTAACGGTGCTTTTTCTCATTAGCGATCCACGCATTTCTCGTCCGCTTGCGTGTGTGTGTATTGGCGCGATCGTGATTGATCTTTTCTCTTTCTCTTCACCACCTTTTGCTTTGATTCGCTCTGTGGCCATCGTTCTCGTGTTGGATATTTTGGCACATCAGCTTTTAACAAATCGTTCGCTGTACGCCTCTCTTGGTCTCGTGTTAGCGGGAAGGTTATTAGAAAGAAGCAGTGGATGGGTATTTGCGCATGCCCATGCTTGGGCAAGCGGCCCATCGTTGTTTTGGACAGGATGGAATGACCTTGCGTTTGTGATTGGATGGGACCTCCTGTTCGTTTTTATTGGATTCACGTTCATGACCTATGCCACGCGTCGCTTGTCAGGTGTGGTGCGTGGAGCCGCGACCCCTCATCCCTATGAAAGATGAACCTTTGTTTATTTCTGATACATCTGCACATCATCTGCAGGTAGATCTTGATGAAGGTGAGTCCAACATGATTCAACATGAAGTCTTTTATGAATCCAGCGTCAATACAATTCATGATCGTCCTTTGTTTTTAGGAAGGAGTTATCTTTGGCTTCGATTTTTTTCTGTAGGTGTGATGATCGGCCTTCTTTTTTTTGGACTCATGACTCGAGCTTTTTGGATGCAGATTGTGAACGGAACGCATTATCAGGTACTCGCAGAAAATAATCGACTCAGACGTACACCTCTTCATCCCCGGCGAGGAATCATTTATGATCGACAGGGAAGGGTATTGGCAGAGAATATTTCTCGGTTTCAGGTCACGCTGACTCCGCGAAATGTGACAACAGATCCTATCGAGCGTGGACTTCAGTTGGGTGAGGCAACCAGAATTCTTGGAATGAGTATAAAAGATATTCAACCATTTCTGCATTCAACCAGTACCGCATTAGATGAGGAAGTGATCATTTCTCAAAATGTACCCTATGCCCAGGCAATGCAATTTGCAATCGCGCTCCCACGACTCTCGGGTTTTGATCTCGAAGTTGGGGCAGAAAGACGCTATCCGCTGTCGAGTCAAGTGACCAGTGTATCTCATGTATTGGGATATGTCGGAAAACTTTCACCAGAGGAATACAAAACAAGAAAACAAGAAGGCTATCG
>VGLT01000112.1 GCA_016866635.1 Candidatus Uhrbacteria bacterium | reverse complement strand
TAAAAGCTCAAATAGAATTCCCTGTCGATGTCCAACGGAACCGTCGTCCGATATCTATCATCCCCCCATTCCTCCGGTCGTTCCGGAGGCTCGGCAGACGAAAGCTTTTTACCCAACAAGAGGTCAAGCGTCAATCGCTGATGTGCCCCTGGTTGTTTTTGGGCATAGAATCCATAGCTTCCTTGTTTAAGAGCTCGGGCAACCGCTGGTGATAATCGATACGTAAACCGGAGCTTACGCCGATCACCGGGCTCAATGACCCAAAATGCCCCAAAAACCGTTTTTCCTAATTCGCGCATCACATCAATCTTGCCCTTTGCGCCCTCAACGGAAATCAACTCGCTCCCCTCCGGAACGTACACTCGCACATAATCACGATAGCGTGTATAGCGCCAGGTAATAGCACGATTTGCATTATGATAATCTAAAACGACGGTTGCTGTAGGACCACCTGGGGCATTGGACTGTATCGAGTACTTAACATCTTTTTCCATCACACCATCTGTCTTAAGAGCGGCGAGATTTGTATCAATCACCCAAAGAAAATCCGGGACACTTGGCTGAGTGCGGCCGCTCCATTTGTGCTCATCAAATAAAGCCAACAGGCGTGGATCGCGTTCATACAAGAGAATATCTTTACGATCAAGTGCCTGCGTAAACAAATCCAGCAAGTCAGGCCACTTGGATGATGGTTGATCCATCAAACGATGCATGATCTGATCTCCTAATTTGCTCACGATTTGTTTGCGCTCATCAACCGCTTTGCCCTGATGCAAGAATCCGATTTCCACATCATATTCGAGCTGTGAAAAAAAGTTATCGGCATTAAACTCCTTACCATCCACAACAATAGGACCGGTCAATTTGAGCAATTCATGAAAAAATCCAGGGTTCAGTGCCATCACCCCATTCAGTGGTTTGTGTTTAACCGATGCCAAGGTCAACTCACGTTCATAAAAATTCATGATCTTCTCCGCAGATTGTGGAAAGTCTGGTGACCAGTTGGCATCGCGCAAAAATAACGCCTTGACCCCAAGCTCGCGCACCAAAGGCTCGGGAGCTGGCTCTTTCCATACTCCACTGACGGGATTATCGACGGCATACACATCCTGAAATTGAATCTGTTTGATATCCGCCGCCTCGATTGTTGCCGTTCCAACGTTGCCGATAAACCCTCCTGTCGCCCGCATCTCATCCGCATTTTGTAAAAGAATTAAATAATTTTTTTCTTGCGGATAGCCTGCCATCGGCAAAAATACGTCTAGCAATGCGATGGTTTGATCCATGCGTTGATGCAAATCTGGAAGAAGTTTGGCAAACGATTTTAACCGTTCACGAATAGGTCCATACAAATCGTCTTGAGGGATGCGTGCCCATGCCTCAAAGGCAATGGTAAAACGTTCACGAGCCGCGTACAGCTCGGGCAGTACTTCATAAAACCGTGCCAGAACTAATCGTTTTTCTTCTGTCGACAGGTCACGGAATGAGCGCTCGGGCGCAATCCCCGTCTCTAATAATTGATCTGTTTTACCGGCAAGCGAGATGGCGTTCTGAACGGTTGCCACAACACTCACCACCTCTTTGATACCAACCAAAGCCGTCTCTGCCGCCCGTGCCGTATCTTCTAAAACAACCAATTGACGATGAACAAAAGGGATGTTCTCCCAAAAACCCGTCGCCTCTAGGCCCGCGCGGATTTCTTGTAGGGCGATGGCTGTTTTATCAATCTCTTGCTCTGCACCGATAAAATCTCGCTGGGTCATTTTTTCCTGCGCCGCCGTCACGGATGATTTGGCTCGCTTTACCGCTAAAGTTGCTCGAGTCGTACCGTACATCAGTGGAGCCAGTAAACTCAATATGGTGACTATCAGAATCAGCACGATCGACCATGTAAGAAAACTTCGACGTTTTGGTGGGTTGGGATCGGGGTGTTTGGGATCGGGGTGTTTGGTATTGAGTATTGGGTATTGAGGTGGAGGTGGTGGGGCTGGAGGGAGAGCTTCGTGTTCCTCTGGCGCTGGTAATTCTGGCACCGCAGGGCACGTCAAAAAATTCGGTGGTTCAAATTGACGATCGTGCTGATAATCTTGCTCACCAGACATAGCGCTTATTGTATCACGACACGTCGCTCGCGAGCGACGTGTCACGCATCATTCGTCCCCTTCCACGGCACGTTGTTCGCGAACGCCGTGCCATGCGAGCTCAAAAATCATACGCATCATGCCAGCGATCGTTGGATCTTCTATGATGACACCGATCAAAATCTTTTCATGAAAGTTGATGATAGAAACTTTATTTTTTCCATACATCGTCACGTCTGCTTTGAAAGGAAATGTGTCTGGTGAAATGAATCGCGATTGAACGAGAATGCTTTTTGGCGCTTCTGTGTAAATTTCTTTGTTATAGCTTAGATTGAATTCTGTATTTGGAAAAATTGCACGCGTGGTGATCCCAAGACGCTCCTTCTTGGCAACATAATCTTTCACGAACTTTTCTGG
>VGLT01000111.1 GCA_016866635.1 Candidatus Uhrbacteria bacterium | reverse complement strand
CAAGGACCATCGATGGATGAGTTGGTACTGATGAGCCATCTGGATGAGGGGAAGATTCCTTAATTCGTGGCATCGAGCCCTCCGCGATTGCGGGAGGGAGTCAAGCAGAGGCGCAGGAGCGCGGCGGCTATGCTCGGCTCCGAGCCGGCGGTCCTAGTTGAAATCTTGAGGCGCTTTTATACATTGAGACGTGCCAGCCATCTCCTGGCTATATTGCGAAGGCAAACGCATAGGGACCGTCTGGGAATCTGATCTGAGGCCACCAGGCCGCATTCCTCCGATGGCCGCGGCCCGCCTTGGTCCGAGCAATGTACAGAGCAATTTTATCATTAGGGACACTTTTGACTTCGCCTCCCGACAACCATCCAGCGTTTTCTCGTCGTGTTGCCTCAAGATCGCGATCGCGGTCAACCCACACATATCCAGTCACCTGTCCATGGAGCTTAGCGAATTGGGCAATCGACTCCGCAACCGCCATTGTATTCCAAATGTGCTCGGATTCTTTCTCATCCGGCATTGTTAATCGGATAAGCGCCTGTATTTCTTCAATGGGTAACTCCGCATAACTCTTATCGGCTATACGATCCAACTTTTTATCTATTTTATCGGTCGAGGCTTTGACGTTATCGTCACGCAAAATCTGCGCAGGGTTATAGTTGCTACCGCCAGAGTAAACTCCGAGTGAACCTGGAGCCAAAACGTTTTTTCTCGTAGGACTAAGTCCGCCCTCAACATAGATACCGCGAAATTTCTCGGCAGGACTTCGAGCAATCAGATCTCGCAGCGCAAGCTCCATCTTGTTGATGGCCTTAAAAACAACATGTAATTCTCGAGGCAAGAACAATCGCAACAGGCCTATATCTCTTCTGCGATAACCATACATGCGGGCATGCTGGAGAACGGTATCAGCCTGGGGCTTCTTGGGGTGACGACCGTAGTAGCTGACCAGAAGATTTTTAATTGTCACCCCGCGTCCAAGCTTGTTTCCACCAACAAAGAGATTGTAGGGAGATCTCACGGCAACATCTTCATCAGTTTCTCCATTGACCAACTTGACGGTTATGCCTGGAGAATAAAAACCGATCGCCCCAATAAGATCGTAGAATCTACTGTTTCTAATTCCTTCATGGGTGCCTGCCAGGTCTTCATATGCTGCTTTGAGTCGCTTGAGAATTGCGGGGTTGCTTTGTTCCGGGTTTTTCTGAACGATACCGGCGGCCAAGTCAGCCTTGTATTTTCGAAGGAGATCTTCGACGTGACGGTGATCGTCCGTCCTCATGCTTACATGACATAAGAACGCACAGTTTTGGTCAGCCTCTTCTCTTCGCTTAAATGTTGCTCCAACCATGAATATATCCAATGCCTTAAGAAGAGACACGGGAATATCACGAGAAGGCGATGGCTGAGGGCCAGGAGCAAGGATTGCAATATCGTTTAAATCAAACTCTCGTACCAATCGAGAGCCGTCGCCAAAGAAGTCCTCCCCTCCCACATAATCCGTTCCTGGGTGACTTAAGACAGTAAACTTGGGCCTAAATTCGTGACCTGGAGTTTGCAGAAAGAGGGCCTGCGGCGTAGCAGTCACCTGTAGATACGTGTTCTTTTCAAAAAAACTTCTCAGTTCGCCGATCTTTTCATTGATCGTGCTTCTGGTACCATCCGCACGCTTCTCTTTCGTATTAAGACTGGCTTGATCTGCCTCATCGTCTATGATTAGACAACTGAGCCCACGGACATTTCCCTTCTTCAAATATTGGATGAGGGCGCTCAACATATGAGCATTTTTGCTGGTAACGATCGCACACGTTCCTATTTTGATTCTGCGAAGAAAAGCCTCACCATCTCTAAACTCTTTCTTGCCAATAATGTCGATGCCGGGGAAAGCCTCATGGATTCGCCCAAGAGTCTGCTCGTAAAGCGGCTCAATATCAGAAGTCAAAATGATGAGGGTTCGGTATCCCTCATCGGCTCCGATAGCTCCCGTGACAGTCAAAACCCCTGTTTTTCCACTCTGCACCAAACCATATATAAGTCCGTTGGTTTCCCCTTTTCCTCCACTCAGTGGGTGTACCCATTTTGAGGCAACTGCATCCGCGGTGTTGCTAATATCCGCAACTTCTCCTGCATTGCCAATCTGTTTTTGCAGAAGCGCCAGCACTTCATCGCGATGCGTCATCAATCACCTCGTGGCATAAGAATCCGCTGCCAATTTGACGGAGCGATCTTCTTGTCCAGTTTTCCTTTTGGGCCGTTCACTTCATAGTGTTCGCCGTGGTTACGATAGCAGGAAATGTGGATGGAGGATTCGCCCAAGGGGGCGATATTTCTGAACGCATCGTATGAGAAGGCCGCGACACCGTCCGCCCCACAGATGAGCCCAATGATGATCTTAGACTCGGCTGCCTTGTTATGCAGTAGCGTTTGTTCATCTGGAACAAACGTGAACCCCCAAGGACTCCGACCTTTTGTGCTGTACTTCAGAAGAATCAACAAATTATTTACGATAAAAAGTGGGGGTTCGTATC
>VGLT01000110.1 GCA_016866635.1 Candidatus Uhrbacteria bacterium | reverse complement strand
GCACCAATTCACGTTTAATCAATTCCGAAATGATAAAGGGTTTGAACAATTCGAGCGCCATGGTTTTTGGCAAACCACACTGGTGCAACTCGAGCGTTGGCCCGACCACGATCACCGAACGACCGGAGTAGTCAATACGCTTTCCGAGCAAATTTTGGCGGAAACGTCCTTGCTTCCCCTTCAAAATATCAGCGAGGGACTTTAACTGACGCTTTTTTCCGGTAGCCGCGATCACCGTTTTGGAGTGACGCGCGCTATTGTCGATCAACGAGTCCACCGCTTCCTGCAACATGCGCTTTTCATTGCGTACGATCACTTCTGGCGCATTCAATTCAAGCAAACGCTTTAAACGGTTGTTGCGATTGATCACGCGGCGATACAAATCGTTAAGATCCGACGTGGCAAAACGACCACCATCGAGAGCAACCATTGGGCGTAGGTCTGGTGGGATCACTGGGAGCGCTTTCAAAATCATCCAGTGCGGATTGATCGCGTTCATCTTGAAAGACTTGAGTAATTTGAGACGACGAATCACGCGATCGCGCTTAGCCTCAGATGCATCTTCCAATTCACCTTGAAGCATCTTGATGGTCGCTTCAAGATCCACGCGCTTTAAGAGTTCGTCGACCGCCTCTGCCCCGATCTTGGCTTCAAACACGTGACCGTATTTCAAGGACAGATCGTGATAATCCGTTTCCGAAATCACGGACATTGGCTCTAGATTTTTTAACTCCTTTTCTACAATAGAGAAATCTTCTTCCAATTCCTTTAATTTGCGCTCCTTGTTCCCCTGAATCTTGTCGAGCTCTTTGCCGGACGCGTCTGCCTTGCCTTTTTCTGCCGCAGCTTTTTGCACACGATCAATTTCACGCTCATATTCCGATTCGATCGACTTGCGCTTGCCTTTATACTCTCCTCGAACTTGCTCCAGCGTTTGTTCGCGCAATTCCTCTTTTACTTCTGTGATGATAAAGGCGCTAAAATAGATCACTTTTTCCAGCGAGCCCAACGTCATATCGAGGGACGTTCCAATCTTGGATGGCACACTGCGCAAGAACCAAATGTGGGCAACCGGTGCGCACAGTTCAATGTGCCCCATGCGTTCGCGGCGAACCAGCGAGTGTGTAACTTGCACTCCACATTTGTCACAGATAATGTCCTTGTAACGGATCTTTTTGTATTTGCCGCAGTAACACTCCCAATCCTTAGATGGACCAAAAATTTCTTCGGCAAACAAGCCGCTTTTTTCCGGTTTTTGCGTTCGGTAGTTGATGGTTTCTGGTTTCGTCACTTCCCCATACGACCAGGCACGGATCACTTCCGGAGACGCGAGCTTTAGACGGATCGCGTCGAAATCTGAGGTCTTGATGTTTTCTGTTTGGAAAAACGCCATAGATGTAAGTGAGTAGTAAGTAGCTAGTAGTGAGTAGCTATGAATTAAAACTCACCGGGGGCGGGGCCCCATTCTTCGTCTGGATTATTGACCAAGGCTGGGCGTGCACGCATGTGCTCTGGGCGTGGCGCGGTTTCCTCGATGCGCGCGCCTTTTTTCAAGAGCTCTACATCCAAACACAACCCTTTTAATTCACGCACCAACACGTTAAACGATTCTGGGACGTTGACCTTGCGGATCGGTTCGCCTTTAATGATAGATTCGTATGCTTTGGAGCGGCCTGGCACGTCGTCAGACTTAATCGTTAAGATTTCCTGCAAAGTGTGTGCAGCCCCGTACGCCTCCAATGCCCAAACTTCCATTTCTCCAAAACGCTGACCTCCAAATTGTGCTTTACCACCCAACGGTTGCTGCGTGATGAGCGAGTATGGACCGATCGAGCGCTGGTGGATCTTGTCTTCTACCATGTGGTTCAACTTCAACATGTAGATGTAACCAACCGTTGGTGCATGGTCATATTTTTCACCCGTACGACCATCAAACAACGCGATCTTTCCATCTTTCGGCAACCCTGCCTCTTGCAACTGCTCGTGAATAATTTTTTCTGGCACGCCGTCGAACACAGGGGTCGCGACCATATAACCCAGCGCGTTCGCGGCCAAGCCCAAATGGGTTTCCAAAATCTGTCCGAGGTTCATACGCGAGACAACTCCCAGCGGCGACAAGATGATGTCGACCGGGGTTCCATCTTCCAAAAAGGGCATGTCTTCGACCGGCACAATTTTGGAAATAACGCCCTTGTTTCCGTGACGACCGGCGAGCTTGTCTCCCACTTGCACCTTACGAAGGTCAGCGACAGACACGACAATCTGACGCAAAACACCTGGCTGAAGTTTGTCACCTGCTTCACGTGAAAAAATCTTTACATCCAACACTTTTCCTTTTTCTCCGTGTTCGAGATACAGGGATGAATCGCGTACATCACGAGCTTTTTCTCCAAAAATCGCGCGCAATAATTTTTCTTCTGCGGACAAATCGGTTTCACCTTTGGGTGTGATCTTTCCAACCAAAATGTCACCGGATTTTACCTCAGCACCAATACGCACGATCCCCTGCTCATCCAGGTTGCGCAGTTTTTCTTCTGACACGTTTGGAATATCGCTCGTCACAACTTCCGATCCAAGCTTGGTGTCACGCACATCAATCGTGTGATGTTCGAT
>VGLT01000109.1 GCA_016866635.1 Candidatus Uhrbacteria bacterium | reverse complement strand
GATATTCTCATTCTGCTCATGCAGGCCAACAGCGAACAGGGATATAAAAGAACGACTCTTTTGCGACAAGCAAGTTTTACGCTGGATGTTCTGAAGGTGCTCGTCAGATTGGCAAAAGATATAAAAGCGCTCCCCGAAGGAACCTACATACAGCTGCAAGGACAGATGCAGGAGGTCGGAAAACAGCTCGGCGGATGGATCAAATCGCTCACAGAGACAAAGAAGCCCGCCTGAAAACGGGTTCTTTGCGAGAGATGATCGAGGACGCGGAAGCCGATGTTGTTGTTCCGATTGTCGCGATTGTTCCAGTTGACATACGAGAGACCACCGTTGTCAGAGTTGCCGCCGTACAACTGGTTACGGCCAGTCCCCTATGCCTTGATCCGTCCGAGGCACTGGCGATTCGAGCCGAACGATCGGCTGGTCTCGCCTGTATGATCATGTGGCAGTGAGTTCCCACCATGGAAAGGAACCTCTGCTCTGAACCAAGACACATCGTTTCTCTTTTTGGCGAACCGACACCCCGCAGTATTGCGGGGCCGGCTTCATAAGCCGTAATTATTTTATTCTCAAACGCTGATCCTGTCGACGGCCAAAGTTCCAAAGGACCGAAGACCAAAGTTCCGACTTACGGAGAGAAACGAACGAATAGCCATAGGATATACCAAGGATCGTTTATCGGGAATCCGAAAAAGCAACCAGATATTCAACCATTCTTTTTTTGGCTCTCGAAAGGATAGTAAATATAAAATACTAACTCTCGCGGGAACTCTTTTATTCATTAGCTTTCGAGGCTATTCCTTGTTCCCAATAAGATGGCATTTCTTATATTTTTTCCCACTCCCACACGGACACACATCATTGCGTCCAACCTTGGGTTCAGCTTTTAGCTGTGAGCGTTGAGCTTTTAGCGACGCGCCGTTATCCATCTCCTTTGCTGCTCCGGAAAACTGCATCGGACGATTAAATGCCGATGCTTTTTGCAAGTCTTGCTCGGCCGTCTGCTTGGCGATTTGCACTCGGAAAATCGTGTGTGCCACGCGTTGATTAATCATGGCCACTAATTCATTAAACAAGCGATACGCCTCTTTCTTGTACTCTACCAATGGATCGCGCTGACCATATCCCTGCAAACCAATACTGTGTCGCAAGTGATCAATCGATTCCAAATGCTCAATCCACAAATCATCCATCGCTCGCACCAAAACAGCCTTTTCTATTTCCGCCATAAGCGCTTCGTCGCCAACATGTTCTTCAACCACACGGTACGCCTCGTCTACCAATGCCATGATCCCTACGATCAACTGTGTTCGACGCGCGGCTAAATCTTCCTTTCCTTGCAATTCATTCTGAACCAACGTCAATCGTTCTTTGACTGATACACGCTCTGGAAGAAACGCGCTCACCGCCTTCTCCACTTCATCCAACTTCCATGTTTCTACTTGCTCCGCTGGGGTGTGAAACGCCACAATCTGCTCCACCTCTGCTTCAACCGCTTCTAGCACACGTGCCTTTAATGGTCGCACACCATCTTGTGAAGGTTGTTTGGATTGCTCAAGGATATCCCGTCGCTTGCGGTACACCACCGTACGATGCTTGTTCAATACATCATCGTACTCGAGCAAATGTTTGCGAATATCAAAGTTGTGTCCCTCAACCTTCTTTTGTGCAGATGCGATGGTCTTACTCAGTAGTGAATTCTCAATCGCTTCATCTTCCGGCAACTTCAATCGCTCCAGCATCCCCTTCCAGCGCGTGGAGCCAAAGATGCGAAGTAGATCGTCTTCCATGGAAACATAAAATTGTGTTTGCCCAGGATCGCCCTGACGACCAGAGCGCCCGCGCAACTGGTTATCAATGCGACGAGACTCATGACGCTCTGTACCTAATACCAACAAACCGCCGAGCGCGCGGACTTCTTCCGCCTCCTTTGGATCAACCGGATTCCCTCCCAAGATAATGTCGACACCACGCCCTGCCATGTTAGTCGCGACCGTGACCGCGCCTTTGCGTCCAGCCTGTGCGATAATTTCCGCTTCTCTTTCATGATTCTTAGCATTCAATAACGCATGAGGAATTCCTTCCGCTTTCAATAATGCTCCAAGGACTTCGTTTTTCTCAATACTCACCGTACCGACCAACACGGGCTGACCCTTGGCATGGCGCTCTTTAATTTCACGCACAACCGCTTTGAATTTGCCAAATTCTGATCGATACACGCGATCAGATAGATCTGCGCGATTGTTAGGTCGATGCGTCGGGATCGACAACACTTCCAACTTATAAATTTTGAAAAATTCCTCCGCTTCCGTCACGGCGGTTCCGGTCATTCCTGCTAACTTTTCATACAAACGGAAATAGTTCTGAAAGGTAATCGTTGCAAGCGTAATGGATTCACGCTGAATCTTCACCTTTTCTTTTGCTTCGATTGCTTGATGCAACCCCTCGGAATAACGACGACCAATCATCAAACGGCCGGTAAACTCGTCTACAATAATCACTTCACCATCTTTGACCACATAATCGCGATCCAATTTATACAACGCATGCGCTTTTAATGCCTGCTCAAGATGATGCACCAACTTCATCCCACCTTGCACATACAAATTATCGACGTTTAACCACTTTTCCATTTTGGAAATTCCAGACTCGGTCAGCGTCGATGCTTTGAGTTTTTCATCCACTTGATAATCTCCGGCAGAACCGGCTTCTCCAGGTTGTCCTGGCACCAACTGCTTCACCAAATCCGCAAACCGATAATAGAGGTCTGCCGCTTCTTCTGCTGGCGCAGAGATGATGAGTGGTGTACGCGCTTCGTCAATTAAGATCGAGTCGACCTC
>VGLT01000108.1 GCA_016866635.1 Candidatus Uhrbacteria bacterium | reverse complement strand
CTCTCCACTTTATGCGCGCAGAGGAGCCCATTTTGACGGCAAAAACACGACGTTCCAAGTTTTTGCACCTTATGCCAAACAGGTGTCCGTCGTACTCACAGCCTATGGAAAAGAAGAGCACTGCATCCCGATGGTTAAGAACATAGAGGGAGTATGGGAACTTAAAACTGAATATGCCCAGCCCGGAAGGACCTATCGTTATCTTGTCGAAGATTGCCGCGGCAATCAAATTCTTCGCACCGACCCGTTTGGCACTTCTGCTTTGGAATGCAAAGGGATCTTAGAATCTGTCGTCGGCCCTTTGGAAAAATACCCATGGGGCGACAGCGTCTGGATGGAGAATCGGGCCGATTCCAATCCATTAGAAAAACCGCGGGTGATCTACGAACTGCATCTGGAATCATGGAAGATGCATGACGGAAGAAGGCTAGGATTTCGGGCTTTAGCTCCCGCTTTGATCAGTTATTGCAAAGAGATGAATTACACTCATGTGGAATTGTACGATCTTCTGGAAAATCCAGGGGGCTGGGGATACAAGGTCAGAAATTATTTCACCCCCAACCACCGGATGGGAACTCCCGAGGATTTTAAATTCTTCGTCGACCAGCTGCACCAAAACGGAATCCACGTGATCGTCGATTGGATCCCTACCCACTATTCGTACGACTCCCTATCCACCACTTTGCACTATTTCGACGGCACCGATATTTTCGGATGGGAGAAGTCGGACTGGGTCACTTATTACTTCAACTTTGCAAGGCCAGAGACGAGGCGCATGCTGAAAGCCAGCGCCCGATTTTGGCTTGAAGAAATGCACGTCGACGGCCTGCGCGTCGATGCAGTAGGTCCTCTTGTTCGAAGACAAGGGAGGGATATCCCCGAGGCGATCGCATTTCTTAAAGATCTCAATGCAATGGCGCACAAGAAATTTCCTGGGATCGAGATGGTCGCAGAAGATACCGACGGGTTCCCCAATCTCACTAAGCCGATTTCTGAAGGCGGGGTTGGATTCGATCTGCAATGGAATATTCTTTGGAGCAAGGAGGCGCGCTATTTCATGCAAACTCCTTTTCATGAAAGACGTAAAGACCAGAACCACCGCATGAAAATCACCGATTTTCTAAATCGTGCTAAACAGGGAGAAAAAATGATTTTCAGCCATTCTCATGACGATTCGGCAAATCGGGATACGCGCTGGCCAAGGTCTGCTCATGCCGATATTACACTCTATAAGATCGAGTGCGCGGAAGATAAAAGAATGAAATTTGCCGACTTGCGCAACTTTTTTACCTGGCAGTTCCTCTCACCTCATCGAGGAGTGCTTATCCACATGGGCGATGAGCTCGGACAGAGAAGATCGTGGAATACGAGGGTATTTGAACCGGATGGAGCGATCGAATGGCAACTGCTCGATGCAGAAGGCGAACTCGATTATCCATTCCATGTAGGGCTGAAGCAATGCGTCAGCGCGCTCGGAAAGCTATACCGCGATCACCCGTCTTTCTGGAAAAAGGGAGAGCAATCTTTCAAACTGATTTGCGACCATCAGATCAACAGTATCATAGCCTATCAAAGACATGTGGAAGGAGAAAAAGGGGTGATCGTCGTCCACAATTTTTCTAATGGAAGCTGGGGATCCTACGACATCCCTTTATTCGATGTGGATGACGTAGAGAAGCTAGCCTCGTTAAAAGAAATATTTAACTCCAATGCCGTTGTCTTTGGAGGAACCGGCACTCCAGAAAACAGCTCCATTGAAATCATACGAGATAATGAAAACCGCCCTATAACCATGAGAATTGCCATCCCTCCCCTGACGACCATGGTGTTCGAGGAAAATACAATTCTCTCTTGAGAGATTTGCCAATTTTGAGTATAGTAATGTAAAAAAATTTTAGCCCTGTAAGGATATACCAATGAAACGCACTTATCAGCCCAGCAAAAAAAAGCGTCAAACCACATGTGGTTTCCGAAAGAGAATGAAGACCAAGGACGGTCGCAAAATCATCAACCGCCGCCGCCGCCAGGGCCGCAAAAAACTGTCCGTATAAGTTCTATACCTGAACAGCTTCAAAATATAGTTTTGACTTCTTTGAAAGTTCCCGAGATTGAACGTTCGCAAATGG
This sequence comes from Candidatus Uhrbacteria bacterium, assembly GCA_016866635.1. Lineage (GTDB taxonomy): Bacteria > Patescibacteriota > Patescibacteriia > 2-12-FULL-60-25 > 2-12-FULL-60-25 > VGLT01. The sequence continues at coordinate 723 of VGLT01000108.1, read as the reverse complement.
GGCATTGTTCCTGTGTTAATAATGCTCCGTTTGCGATCGTTCAACCTCGGGTCTTTGGCATGGACAAAAACCAAGTTTTGAAGCCATTTGGGTATCCGTTTCCTAAATCGGCCCGTTTATTAACCAAGTCCCAATTTCAATCGGTATTGCGCGCTGGAAAGCGTTTTATCGGCTCTGGAGTCTCTATTGACTGGCGCAAGGGTTTCGTTTCCAAACCCAAACTTGGCATCACCGTATCCAAGCGGTATGGAAAAGCGCATGATCGGAACCGGTTTAAAAGGCTGGTCCGGGAAATTTTCCGCGCCGCCTCACCAACTATGTCCCAAGACTTAGAAATCAACGTGATTCCAAGACGCTCAGGAGTCCTTTGTTCAAAAGAGGTCTTGGAAGCTGATTTCAAACGTTTTCTTTTACAGATCGAAAATCGACAGAACCCCAATGGTCCATGAAAAAAAATCTTGGAGTAATTTCTAGCGTGAAAACTCGCTCAAATCGTCGACCGCTAGGCTACGCAAGTTCATCCGTATTATTCAATACGGATGAACTTGCGTTCGGCGATTTCAGCGGCTTTGACGCAGAAATTACTCCAAGATTTTTTTTCATGGACCACTAGATACTCAAGAGGTCTAATGAGCAAAAACTTTGAGCAGTCGATTTCGCATCTGAACCCCGCGCAGAAGAAAGCGATCTTGGCAACCGATGGTCGCGTCCTCATCTTAGCAG
>VGLT01000107.1 GCA_016866635.1 Candidatus Uhrbacteria bacterium | reverse complement strand
GTCGCAATCGAACGTGTGATAAATGGGATCCCACGCTCAACCACCAAAATGTTCGTGCGGAGGGAGCCAATATCAACGATCATGATCGTCGAACGATCCTTTCCAATCAACGATCGAATCTCTGCAAATGCTTCTGTTTCAAGTGAAATGAGCTCGAGTCCAGCCGCCTTAAAAATCTCGACATGCTTATTCACCAGGGCTTTTGGCGCTGCGGTGACGAGGACACGCGTAGACGGCTTCACGCCTTCGGCTTTTTCCGTTTTATCGATCGTGCGTGTATCGATCGATACTTCTTCCAACGGAAGCGGGATTAATTTTTTCGCTTGATGAGACACCGCATCCTTTAATTCTTTTTCATCAATGGTGGGAACACTCAAGATCGAGGAAAAGACCGAAGAGATCGGTAAAGCGGAAATCGCTTTCTTGGTAGTGATACGCGCTTTTTCACACATGCGCTTTAGCAAGTCTGCCGTTCCAGGGATATCCGTCAGCAATGATTTATCCAAACTTTCAGAAGGAAGGTTGACATACGCATAGGTCACAAGCCGCGCGCGGCCTTTTTCATTCCGAAGTTCAACCAACTTAATTCCCCCAAAAGCAATATCAATCCCGAGATAACTCGCTGTCTTAGGTGCAGATGAAAAAAGACCCATAGATCAAACGATAGTGTAGCACACTTCACTTACCTCGATCCATCGCCTGGTTTGCGAGCGCGTCGGCGGCTGTGTTTTGTTCACGACGAACATGCTTGTAGGTCACATGACCGATCTGTGTTTCCAGATTTTTCATGGTGAGATACAGCGGCGCGAGTCCAGCGTTTTTTACCTTATACAATCCTTTTGCTTGTTTGATGAGGAGCTCGCTATCCGCGAGGACATCCACTCGTGTCGCATGCAATTCAAGACAGCGTCTTAATCCCCACACCACTCCGCCATACTCGGCGACGTTATTTGTGGCGTGTCCAATAAATTCCGCGTGCTGTTCCACGATTTCCCCGGTCTGCGCATTCTCAATCACGACGCCAAAGCCTGCGGGACCTGGATTGCCTCGCGCGCCACCGTCGGTGCGGATGGTGTAGTGCATACAAAATCAATAATGCGACATTCGATATTCTTCATCCCTTGCCATTCATTGACTGCCACATGATACACGAGATCGATCGTCTCTCCTACTTTGATTTCAAACAAACGATCACCCTGTTTAAATCCTAGCGCTTTCACACGACGACCATTGGGAGCGATCAGCGTAAGGCGCAGATGATTTTTTGTCGATCCAATCGCGTCTGCAGCTGTCACAAGACATCCGCGCGAGACAAACACCGGTCGCTTATTCCCCTCTCCAAAGGGTTCAAGTGTTGCGATGTGATCGACGAGAGCTTGATGAACTTGATCCAATCCAATCTCTCCATCGATCACGAGCTCCGGGATCAGGTCCTGTTCATTCAATCGCTCTGATGCATGATGCGTGAGGCGTCTGGCGAGCTCTGGCAGGAGCGCTTCATCTTTGAGACTAAATCCGCAGGCCGCCGCGTGCCCACCAACGCGCGACAGAATTCCCTCTCCAACTTCTCGCATCGCCTCTGCAATATTATAAGACGGAATTGAGCGACCTGATCCGATCCACGTTCCCTCGTGCTGTCCAACGACGATCGAGGGACGAGCAAATCGATCTGCAAATTTTCCTGCCACAAGACCGACGAGCGCAGGCTGCCAATCTTTATCCCAAAAAAATAACGCGCGCGCCGATGCATCCATCGATTTCTTTTCTGCCGCAACCATCATTTTTCGCGTCGTCTCTTGTCGCTCGCGATTGCATCGATCTAATGCTTTTGCGAGCTCACGTGCTTCATCCTGGGATTCAGACAGAAGGAGTCGGAGCGCAAGAGATGCATGATCCATGCGACCGGCGGCGTTGATGCGTGGGCCAATCCCAAATCCAACCGATTCTGTGTCGAGCGATCCTAAGGTTAAGCCAGCGGACTCAATCAAAACTCGCAAACCAAGCCTTCGTGTTTTATTTAACACGCGAAGGCCGTATGTTTGCAGGATACGATTCTCGCCCACCAGCGGAACCATGTCCGTCACTGTCGCAATCGCCACAAGATCGAGCAACCACTTTTCCCAACCCTCCGGAATATCTAAACCACGTCGGCGCGCCTCCGCGAGCAATGCACAGGCGAATTTGTATGACACACCGACCGCGGCGAGTTTTTTAAAAGGGTATGTTTCTTCTGGCAATCCTGGATGAATTAAATAGCCGTCGGGAATCGTTTCTCCAAATTCATGATGATCCACGACGATGGTCTCCATTCCCTGTGCTTTGGCAAGTGCAATTTCATCCACACACGCAATCCCACAATCTACGGTAATGATGAGTTGTGTACCCCGTTCTTTTAACATTCCGACCGTCTCACGATGCAACCCATAGCCCTCTTTATCTCTATGCGGAATATAGAAATCAATTTTAGAATTTAGAATTTGGGATGTAGAATTTAGCTTCTGTTCAATTTCACGGAGAGTGGTCATAAGCAACGCTGACCCTGTCACCCCATCCGCATCATAATCTCCATGCACCGTGATGTGCTCACCTTTCTCGATCGCATCAAATACACGCTTGATCGCCCCCGGCATGTGGCGGAATTGCTCTGGATCATGGGTCCCCCGCTCCCACTCGGTATCAAAAAATGTCTCCACTGCTTCTTTTGTGCGTAAACCTCGATTCCACAAAAGCTGGGCGACAATGGGTTCAACTGCGACAGTGGTCGCAAAATCTGGTGGACATGGTTCAGCAATCCTCCAGCGCTTGGTCATGGATCACATCATGCCGACCCAACACCAAGCAAAAAAGAGA
>VGLT01000106.1 GCA_016866635.1 Candidatus Uhrbacteria bacterium | reverse complement strand
AAAGTGACAAATCCAAAACCAGCCGTGACCTCAACAGAAGAAATCGTGACGTCGAACGGAGCAGATGATCAGGATCCGGTCGAAGAGTCCGTCGTCACAAGCTCCACACCTGCTCTCGAAGTTTCGCCGCCTGCTCCACAAGAAGAGGAGACCTCAGTCACAAGCACCGCTCTCTAGATCGCGGACGTTTATCCTGCGCGTTTTTGAACATTCGTGCTATCATTTGAGCTATGGTTATGTTTAAGGACCTTTGGCATAAGCTCTCGTACCATCTTCCTGTGATTCTTCCTGAACACATGCACGGCCCATCGTCTAAAACGGTGTTTATTCTTGAAAAAATTATCTGGATTTGTCTTGCGACCGTATTGATAGGGGTCCCGCTCATTTTTTCAGGCTCAACGCTTGAGCCGCTGGAAATTCACAAACAATTGTTTTTGGTTTTTTTTGTTTCGATCGGTACGCTTGCTTGGATCGTCAAAGCGTTTTTTGAAAAACGCGTCAGTTTGTCTCGACACTGGCTGCATTTTGGGGTTGCGGTGTTTGGCGTGACGTATCTGCTGAGCGGTTTGTTTTCCGTGGATCGGGCCTTGAGTTTTTTTGGTCTCGGTGGCCAACAGCACTGGGCCGTGATCACGATGCTCGCTTGTTTAGGAATGTATGCACTTGTGATTCATCGTCTACGATCATTAAAGGAGGTGTATGATTTTGTGTTTTGCTTTTTGATCGCTGGCTTTTTTGTCGGTCTCTTTGGAATAGCGCAAATGCTTGGCTGGCATCTTTTTTCTGCCGCGTACACCCAATCAAAAAATTTCACTTCCTTGGGCAGTGTCTATGGATTCTCTCTGTTCATGGTCATTCCATTGCTCCTTTCTGTAGCCATCCATCTTCATGGGTGCCGTGATAAGCGATCGGTCTTGGGAGTCTCTTCTTGGCAGGGGAATGTTGCCCGAGCGTTTCTCTGGATCGTGATGGTCGTTTCTTTTATTTCTCTTGTATTGGTCGATTACTGGCCTTCATGGATGATGTTGCTTGTGGGATCTGGGGTCATGATCGGCGCAACGCTTTTGCGACAAAAGGGGACACGTGAACCAATCAAACTTGTAGCCCCGGTACTTTTTTCGTTGATCGCTTTATTTCTGTTGTTTGTTCGGATGCCATTTCACCCCGGTATTTTGCGCGAAGTTGCACCTTCTACCCAGTCGAGTTGGCATATCGCGAGACAGGTTTTACAAAAAGATCCGGTCCTTGGTTCTGGGCCCGGTACATGGGTGTATGCCTATTCTCAATATCGTTCTCCCCTCATGAATGCGTCGCCTTTTTGGAACATCCGTTTTGATCGAGCTAATTCTACTGTATTAACGATGTTGCCTACGATGGGTATTTTAGGTGTACTCACTTGGCTTATTCTCGCTGTTCTTTTTATTGTTGAAAGTGTTCGTCATCTGCGCCGGGAAAAGCAAGACGACGCTTGGTATGCCTGGCTCATGGTTTTTTCTTCTTGGCTTACGTTGTTTATCGGCATGTTTTTGTACCCATTATCGCTCGCCCACCAAATGCTTTTTTGGTTTTTGACCGCTCTGTTGGGGGGTCTGATGAGCCGACACGTCTATATCTTTGACATGCGATCCATCATTTGGCGTAACGTCACGTTCGGAGCTAAAGCGCTTGCCATGCTGGTGCTTGTTGGGATTGTTTGGTCCATGACGTACACGCGCTATCGAGCAGAACGATGGTTTGCTAAGGCGGTCTATGCTTCACAGATGACTCAACCATTGGATGGGGTCATTGGTTTTGTGGAACGCGCACGTATTCTACAGCCAGAAAATGATCTTTACATCCGCAACTTGGCTCAGGCGCGTATCGTCCGAGCCTTGTCGACCTTGCGTACAGCTTCAAGTTCTACTAGTCCAGCGGTGATTGAAGCGGATGTTGGAAGTGGTATTCAATTAGCACAAGAGGCAGTAAGACTTGCACCCATGGATGTTGATAATTGGGCTTCTCTCGCTGGGCTTTATGCTTTTATCGCTCCGATTACACGTGGAGCAGATGAAGCGGCTATAAAAGCCTATGAGCAAGGCCTGATCCATGAACCACAAAATCCATTTTTTTATGATGAAATTGGACGATTGCGTCTTGCTCAAGCAGAGGGACAGTCGGTTTTAATGAATTCTCGCGAGACAAAGATCAAGGAGCAGGCAAAAAAACAGCGGGATAGATATTTGACCGAGGCAAAATCGGCTTTGAAGAAATCGATCTCAATCAAGGAAGACTATTTGCCGGCCCGATATCATCTTGCTCAGGTGTATGAGCGCGAGAATAAATTATCAGATGCGATCAAAGAGGTTTCGGCGATTTTGCGCGTTCGTAATCGCGATGTAGGAGTTGCTTTTGAGCTAGCCATTTTGCTCTACCGCAACCAACAACCAAAAGAGGCGTTAAATTTGCTTCAGCAAATTGTGAGTGCGGATCCACAAAACGTGAATGCGCGTTGGTATCTCGGCATTTTGTTTGAGGAAATGGGGCAAAAAGAGGAAGCAAGAGCTGTCTTTGAACGTTTGGCCGCACAATTTCCAGAAAATATGGTGATCCAACAGCGACTGATAGCGCTCACCAAACCTGCGATCAAACCCGCTCCGTTACCCGAACCGATTACAGAAGAAATACAGGGAAGAGGATCAAAAAATTCGGTAAAGACAAAAAGATAACACCATTGACGCACTGCATATCCTTTGGCACACTCTGGCCACTCGCGGGCCTTTAGCTCAGTTGGCTAGAGCGGTCCGATGTACATCGGACAGGTCATTGACAGCTTAGCAGATAAATTCATTGAGGGCCGTTAGCTCAGCTGGCTAGAGCGCTTCCA
>VGLT01000105.1 GCA_016866635.1 Candidatus Uhrbacteria bacterium | reverse complement strand
AATATATAGGATGTCCGAACGATGAATCAGGGCTGATAACGGAGCGTCAGCAGAAATCCGTGGCAATTTTTTTTGAAGAATTACACCGGTTTGTCAGAGACGCCAGACGTGATCCGGATCAGCGCGATGCCCTCGAACACTTTATGTACGCGTGGCGGGAGACAGCTTTTTCCGTCAGTCCAAATATTTTTAATCAACTCTCTTTTCAAGATCAAATTTTGACATCAGCGAAGTTTATTCGCCTGCCGGAAACTCGAGACAGTATTGGTGAAAATAATTTGGGGGAGCTCGTGTATGAACTAGCTTTTTTTCGCCCAGACCAAGCCCGACAGCATTTTTTAAAACAGATGTTTGATGAAGCTTCGCCTGAAGCAAAGCTGGACCTGATTCATTACTTGGCATTGGTTGGGCGCACAGCCCCGCATCAAGGGTATGACTCTGCAGATGAGCTTTTGGACTCTATCGAGCGATTTTTAACAGATATCAAAAAAGAAAAAGGCGTTTCCCCTTTTATCTATTATGCCGTTGAGCAAGCCCTGCAAGAGGTAGAGCGGGGGTACACAGATGTTCCAGAAAATGTGGAACGAGAGAGTCGGGAACTCGGTACGTGGATGCGACCGGATGAAATGACAAAAGGGGATGTGTATTTTCGTCGTGTTTCCCGTGATGCCGTTGGTTCCTTTGATGCGTTGGCGACGCTTGATCGATTTGCTTCTGTGAAGGCAGAGGCGGAGCATCCGCGATCAGGCAGACCGGCTTTTCAAGATCTGTATCGAGCGCTTGAAAGTTTAGAGAATCCTGCGAATCACCATCGGCATCGTTGGCAGCGCTTGGTCGAATTTATCGATGCATATGTCATGAGGCGGTTGCCGTCGAATGACCATCAACGATCCTACTGGAATTTACAAAAACAATTTCCAACGGATCCAGAATTTATCTCTAAACTTCGCCATCAGTTACAACAAATGATTGATCAAGGAGAGTATGAAAAAGTCCATTTTGAATATGTTGAAGGTTTTGGATCAGAGACAGAAATACTGTTACAAGAAATGCATCGTCCAGAGATGCGTGCGGCCGTAGAGCGAGACATGGGCATCTCGTTGGCTGATTTGTCGCTTCGTGAACAGATACAATTATTAAATTATCTTGCCCGTGTTGATTACAAGACCGCGCAAAAGGGATTTTCTGTGATTCGTGAACATGGTTTGAATGGAGCCCGGGCGTTTTTATCCTGTGAATATGGAAAGGAGTATGGGGATGCCATTTTGAAGATTGCTGAGCGCTTAGAGCCTAAAGCGGCGGCAGCGGTATTTGCGAAATATGGAGAACTGCTCGATCTTACCGAGAAATCGACGGAAGATGTATTTGGCAAGAACCCACGTCTTGTTGATCGCGTAAGATTAAATGAAGAATTGATGGGTCGTGGAAAGGAGTTACTCGGGACCTATAGTCAATTGGTTGAAAAAGCACCCGATGCAATGGCTACGGAAGAAATTCTGCGTCGATTACAAGGTGCAAAGACAGATGTGTTGGTGATGGCCGCTGTTTTGCAGGGGTATAAAAAGGAGACCCGGAAGGTAATTGATCTCTCTCAATTAAAGGAATGGTTTTCCATCGAGACAATCGATTTGCAGGATCTTGCTCTCACGGCAAGAAAAAAATTGCAGATGGAGATGCGTGATATTTTAAAAGCGAATTGGGCACTAAAAGGTAAGGAAGCCATGCAGATCGCCTTAGAGGGATTGGAGAGTGGGTTTAATCATCAAAAAGGAAAAACAAAATTTTGCGTGTTACGACAGGGCGAGACCATCATTGCCTTCCTTCGGTTTGACCAACGGTTGGATTTAGGGCCACGTGCGCTCTATGCAGGTTCCTTTAATGTGAATCCAGATGTTCGTGATCCAGTTGGTTCAACCATTGGATTTCCGTTTTTTCAGGAAGCGCTCGAGCGGGAAGCGAGTGAGCATGAAATTTACGCACACGTATTAGCTGATGATCGAGTGGGCGCGCGTTATGTTCGAAACAATGGATTTGTGATTACAGGCGTAGAGACGGATCAAACGCCAGAAGGGAAGATGGTGGATTGGTTTCGTATTTATCGAGCATCCGCTGGAGGATCTGTCTCGTCACACATGGAAGGGTCTAGGACAAAGAAGGGTTTTCTTTTTCCTGAAGAAAGATCCAAGATGCTCAGCTGGATCAAGAGTGAGACGGCTGCGGGTAGGGTCATTTCCGATTACATGATCGAGCGAGCATCATCTGGAGAACGGCGTGTGTTTGTGTCGGAAGCCACTGTATCATCCGCGTTTGCAGAGGCGGCTTGATGCTCAATCCCGTTTTGCCAAAGAAATTCAAATTGAACACGTTGTAGGGCCGCCATGTCTTTGTCGTTGATAAGAATAGAGATGATATGCTCTCCGCTTAGGGTGATAAAGGACAGACGGTGATCGTAAATTTCAGTTGCTGTCTTAAAATTTCCCGATAGCTTTGGAACAAGTCGTGTGGTGGTATATGGATTTGGAGATTGTTTTAACCATTCGCGAGCTTTTGGTGTATCGGGCATAATGACACGCTTGGAGATCTTGCGATCAACACGTTTGCGGATATAGCGTGATTCAACATCGAGTATTTCCTCTGAGATAGCGTCTGGATCAACAATTGTAAGTATTTCTTCCTTGGTCGTCAGTGAATCCTGAAGAACTTGTCGGACGCCTTCCACTCCCTCGAACACCTGAATCGCAGGTTTGCCGGTGGAAAGGTTAAAAGCCGAAGTGAGAGTTGGCAATTGGGCTTGAAATAGGGTTTCTAAGCTTTTTGCTTCTGTTAAGCGCTTATCCAATAGCTTGCGCAATTCCGCTGGGTTAACTGGCTGGTATCGAGTTTGCTTACCTTCGATAGGGAGGACGAGTCCGTCCTTCTGGAGTTTGGTTAACGTATTG
>VGLT01000104.1 GCA_016866635.1 Candidatus Uhrbacteria bacterium | reverse complement strand
GGCTTTTGATCGAAGAACCTTACGACAGTCTGAGCTTTGCGCCGACCGTCTTATGGCTGGCAGGGAAGTTGACCGACGAAGGGCTAGGTTCGGAGTTAAGAAATCAAAACTTCCAACCGTTTCCAGGAAGAGTCATTCGACAGATTGTCACCGAGAGATCCCCTGCTTTCTCAGGGTCGACGACGGGTCAGGAATAATAATCAATATAAACGATCGTTCCACAGACTTTGTTAAGGCTTTGATCTGGTCATCACTGTAATTTTTGTCCGCTAGGACCACAATGAGTTTGTCATCGTCGTCATTGATCCGGTGTACGACCGCGATACACTTACCCGCAAAATGATTTTTGAAGAAGTACCCGCTTAATGATCCAGCGCTCCACCTGCTTGCGGAGATCGTCCGCACTGCCGACTCTCGCCCATCAAACCCTCATCCCGCCGGCAAAGGCCTGCGCTGGATCGCCCACGGCTTCAGCGCACTGGGGTGACCTCTGGTGGAGCCTACTCCGTGCTGGCCTATCTGGCACAGCAGGCAGTTCACCACTACGGATGGATAAAACCAGAACAGATGCTCGATAGCGTGGGATTGGCCGAGACAACGCCAGGCCCCCTGATCATGGTCACGCAGTTTGTGGGGTTCATGGGAGCCTATCATCACCCACACGGCCTCGATCCCGTGATGGCTGGCATCATCGGCGGACTGGTCAGCACCTGGGCCACGTTCGCTCCCCGCTTCTCAATAGCTACGGGTATCAGCGCAAGACGCGGCTTATTCGTGTTGACCATGGCCTTCAGACTCCTATGAACTGATAATTTGAGGCAAAAGCAACAAATGCGTCTTGAGTGACTGCAAACACAGCGGGAATGGAATCGACAGCAAAAATCAGGTCAGTCATTTCGATCACCACCAGCGCAAAAAAAAGTGGCGTAGCCTTTCTAATTCCGTTTTCAATGACGAAGAATCGGTTCCCGCTTAGGGAATTTGTCGAAGGATAGATGCGTTTAAGAATTCGAACGGACCAGCTTTCACGAACGTCGCTTTTTTTATCCGTTTCAAGCAGAAACTTGATTGCGGTAACAACAAGAATCCCTCCAAAAACGTAAAGGACCCAATGAAACAGATGCAAAAGCTGCGCACCTAAGATGATAAAGAAAGCTCGCAGAATAATTGCGCCTAAAACTCCGTAAAAGAGAACTCGATGCTGATACTCGCCGGGTATCCGAAAAGCGCTGAAAATTAGTAAAATGACAAATAGGTTATCAACGCTAAGACTTTTTTCGACCAAGTATCCGGTCAGAAATTCTAATCCCAATTCGCTTCCGAACGAATACCAAAACCAAGTATTGAAACATAACGCAACTGTGATCCAAATGCCGCTTTCAATGAGAGCGGTTTTGCGAGAAAGCTTGTGAGTACCTCTTCCGAAGAGGCTTAAGTCAACGAGAAGAAGTAGCAAAACTCCAAGCGAAAAAGCAATCCACAGCCACGTAGGGGCAACAGAAACGTCAGATATAAGTGAGGTCATTTGTTGTAACAAAGCGAATCTTTAGCCCTCTGATCGCCTTTCCCGCAACACCCAAACAGGGCAGGAAGCACTACGCACGACTTGTCTTGTAACACTACCGAGAAACGCAGAAGAAACCGCCCCACTGTGCGCTGCCATAGCGATCATTTCTGCCTTGATCTTGACCGTAGTATCTAAAATAGACTGATCGATGCTTCCCTCTGTAACCTCAACTACAACATCAGCATCTAAACCTCTTTTTCTTGCGATGTCTGCATAAGCCCGAGCTTGTTTTTCTCGTGTCTCGATTATTTTATGCATATGGGCCAATACCGGAGTTTCTGCGGAAATACCTTCAATATAACGATGCGGTATAGCGTGAAAGATAGTCAGTGCCGCTTTGAGTTGAACAGCCAAGGATAGCACCAACTCCAAAAGTCTTTCCGAAGGCTTACTAAAATCAGTAGGAAAAAGAATTCGGTTCAATTTTCCCGTTGATTCAGAATGTGGTCCTACAACCAATACGGGCATATTTGCATGAAGAAGTAGTGACTCCGAAAAACTTCCAAGAAAAAGTCTTGGGACTCCCGATCTCCCGTGAGTGCCAACTATGATGAGATCAACATTTGTTTCTCGTGCATAAGAATCGAGAGCTTTAACGCAAGCAGTTTTCGATGGCTCTAGAGCTTCAAGAATCTTAGGGACAAGAAGCTTAGGAAACCTTAGTCCTCGAAGCATTTTAGAGATAGATTGATTGGCTTTCTCGGACCAGCCCTTCAACTCCTCAACCTCCAAACCAGAAGCAATACTAGCAATATCAAAGTGGAGCACAAAAACAGGTTCCACTTCTATCTGCGTACCGGAAAGAAGAATCTGTACCTGTTCTAGAATCCTCTTTTGAACCGCTTCATTTTCACCGTGGGCGTCCACAGCTAAAATGACCTTTTTGATAGATTTATTCGAATTCATCATTGAACCCTGTATTTTGTGTTGTTTCATAATGAATTCTTCGATTCTTCTTGTGGAAAAGACTTCGACATGGAGTTGCGACTTAAAATACATCACGCCTACTCCATAAATGATGAGTGCTGACAAAACGCCGGTGAGAAAATCAGTCATTGGCACCATCACGGCAGTGTAGACCATCAATGCTGAATGAAAACGACCTTGCGTTAACACCCACTTGATCTCGCTAACCTTGATCATATTTGTTGCGACCCATAGAAGAATGCCGCCGATACAAGCCATAGGGATGAGCTCAAGATATTGAGCGATAAAATAAGCCATACCTAGCTTTAGAATTCCTTTGAAGTATCCTGCCAAAGGCGACACCGCGCCTGCTTTAATGCTTGTAGCCGTTCGCGCCAAAGCGCCCGTGCAAGGAAAACCATTGAGCAAAGGAGCGATGATTTGAACTAGACCTTGCCCCCAAAACTCTTTGTCTGGATTG
>VGLT01000103.1 GCA_016866635.1 Candidatus Uhrbacteria bacterium | reverse complement strand
ATGTGAGCGTTGACATGCCCCCTGGAACCGTGCTCGCCGTCATCGGCCCGAGTGGTGTGGGTAAGTCGACCTTGGTCCGCATCATGCGACGTGATCTCGATCCAGACCAAGGGAGTGTGATCGTCAATGGCGACGATATTCGAGATGTCCGTCTGGCATCGCTTCTGCATCGAACGAGCAACATTCCTCAGGACTCGGTCGTGTTTGGAGGCACGATTCGGTACAACCTTGTGTGGACACTCACACAAGAGCAGCAACAACGAGTTCGTGACGAGGAGCTGTGGACTCTGATCCAATCGCTGCAACTCCACGAGCGCCTCACTCATGGACTCGACACGCTCGTTGGTGAGGGCGGGATCGAGCTTTCCGGGGGAGAGTCTCAGCGTCTGATGATCGGCGCCGCGTTTGTGCGCGAGGCCTCGTGCCTATTTATCGACGAGGCAACAAGCAACCTCGACTCGACGACGGAACGCGCCGTACAGGAGCTGCTCAAGCTCGTGCTCGCTCGTGGTAAGAGTGCGGTCATCATCGCGCATCGCCTGAGTACGGTACGGATCTGCAACAAGTACATGGTCATGAAGCCGGTCAATCAACTCCAGGAGGGAGAGTCCCAGATCGAGGTTATCGCTGACACATTCGAAGAGGCGTATACCAAGTCCGCGACGCTCCGAAGACTGGCAAACGATCAGGGCATCGTTCTTTAGTCTTCTCATTTGACTCGGTCCGACATACGTCGGACCGTTTCATTACCTTTCAATTTCTGCTATGATGTTGCTATGCACAAGCACCCTTCAGAACCTCTGGAAAAAATGATCGAGAGACTGACACATCAGATGCCAGCTCTCACGCATGCTTTAGAAAAACAAAATAATTGGGGGCGTCGTTTTCTTATGGGTGTCCTTGTCGGGGTCGGAAGCGCGATGGGGGCCGGTATCATCGCCACCCTTTTAATTTTTCTTTTTCGGCAACTTCTGCACTACTGGTTTCACGTGGATTTATCAAACATACAAATACCTTCCGCTCGATAAAGACCTGGGCCATTTAATCCTCCTTACGTCTGACAATCCGCCAATGGAATATAAAGAGCGGTAAGCCAACGATGATGAAGGAACTATCGCGGATCAGACTGCGTTCACGCTGAGATTTTCTATTCATATCTGATTGCTTTTTCATTTGTTCCTGCTCCTTCGTGCATGATTCCTGGTTATCGACCGGAGCACCTGGGACGTCCGGGCGTGTGGTAGGACAAGGGTATGTGGGATAAAAATAATCCTGGTCTGCATGCGTAAAGACATACGAACGTAAAACGGTATTGATGAGGTCTGCTGTAGCAAACGTCATCATCATCAACGCGACAAATGAGACGAGATACAGATACACATTTTTGATGAGAGAGACTTTTGAAGGAGGGTTGCTCATAGGTCTCTATCTTACCGCATCATCCAACTTATTCATATCGTAATGCTTCAATCGGATCAAGCTTGGAAGCCGCGACCGCAGGCAAGACTCCAAACGCGAGACCAATGACGGCGGAAACGCTTACGCCGAGTACAATCGCGGACAAGGGAACCGTAAAGATCCACGCAAGATTTCCGGCACGGGCCGCAATCGATACCAGCCATCCCAATCCCGCTCCGGCGGCAATTCCTATCAACCCTCCCAGCACAGTCACCATGACTGATTCAACCAAAAATTCTCGCAAAATAGCACCGCGTGTTGCTCCAAGTGCTTTTTTCAATCCAATTTCTGCGGTGCGTTCTGTCACCACAACATACATAATATTCATGATCCCGACTCCTCCAACAAGAAGTGAGATCGCCGCGATCGCGATCAATAAAGCCGTCACACCTCCAAAAATGGTGTTAAAAGTACTCATGGCTTCCACCTGAGTGCTGACAACAAAATCGTCCTTGTCCGGATTTGTAATACGATGCTGGTTCCGTAACACGCGACGGATCTGTTCGGCGGTTGAATCAGCTTGATCAACATTGTTCAATTGAACAATGGCCATAGAGATATGATCGATCCCAAGCATTTTTTTCTGCGCGGTTCTGAGAGGGATAAATACAACCTCATCATTTCCTCCCCCCAATCCTCCGGATGGTTCATAAACACCGATGACTGAATAATTTAATGTGCCAAGGCGCACCAACTTTCCCACCGGGTCTTGCTGGAGGAATAGATTTTGCGCAACCTTACTTCCCAAAATCGCGACCTGGTCCGCGCCGGTGTCTTCTGCCACCGTATAAAACCGTCCAGATCGAAGCTTGCTCTTATCAATGGCAAAACGCGAGGCGGAAGCACCGTAATAGATTGTACTCTTTTTTCTTCCTCGATAGCTCACCGTTGTCTGTCCTGTGACAATCCCATATCCATTTTCCACATTTGGTAATGTTTTTATCAGATCAATGTCGCGCTGTTTTAAACTCGTGATCGTGACACCGGAAAATCCTTCACCAAATTCCCGTGCGCGAGAGGTATTCGCCGAGGGAACCTTTGTTTGAACAAAAAGTGTATTTGCTCCAAGCGTTGCCAACTCTTGATCAATAAGTCCACGAAACCCTGCTCCGGACGATAGCACCATGATCACGGTGGCAATACCAATAACAATACCCAGGGTCGTTAACGCTGTCCGTGCAGGATTTCTTCGCATGGATTTCATTGACTGTCGAAGTGCAACAAATCCACTATTCATAACGCAAGGCCTCAATTGGATTTAGACGCGCTGCCTTTCGTGCGGGATATAATCCAAAAATAACTCCGGTTAAAATGGAAACGCCGATCGCAAGTGCAACCGATGTTAAAGAAATACTAAATACCCAGTCATATCCTAAACGCTTCATGAGGCTTGCGATCCCAAAAGAAATTCCTATTCCTAACAAAATACCGATCGCTCCCCCAAGAGTCGTTAGCGTTCCAGCTTCAATCAAGAATTGGCGTAAAACAACCGTATTGCTCGCACCCACGGCCTTACGTAACCCAATTTCACG
>VGLT01000102.1 GCA_016866635.1 Candidatus Uhrbacteria bacterium | reverse complement strand
GTGGGAGGGATTCGAACGCCAGGGGGTTTGGGGGACGCGCCGTCCCCCAACGTGAGTCGTGAGGAAGGGAGGCAGTCCGGCCTTTAGGACGGACGTCGGAGGGAAACGGCGTTTCCCTCCGAGGAGGCCGAAGGCCGACGTGAGATTCCCTCCCTCTCCGCCAAAAAACTGTATCCGGCTTGATTGAAAAATCGCCCATGCGTTGGGAGTAACAGCAGAATAATTATCTCTATGTATATGATGGAGCAAGAAACAATCAACAAAGAAGAAACTCCCAGTCCTGATCTTTCTCATGAAGTAAAAAAGCCGAAATGGCTTATTGTTGTTGGAGCAATAATGATCGTGGCACTGGCTGTGGCGAGCTTTGTTTTATTGCAAACCAAACAACAGCCTCATGTATCAGAATCTCAAGATGTTGCGTATGGAGGACCTTTTTACCGCAAAGATAACAAAGTATTTGCTGACGACCCACAAAACGATTCGATAAACAATCTTGAGTTGCCTGACGCTGATCCAGACTCTTTTATATTCTTACAAGGCCTGGCCGGATATGACAAAGATTATTTCCACTATCTAAGATTTGGTAATGAAAGCAGGTCGTACTTGCCAGTACGTGTGCCGATAAGTTCTGCTATAAAAAAACTGTTTGATTTGGTCAAAACTCCCGGAGAGGCTGTAAAAATAGTCTGGAGCTCAAATACGGATGTGGAATTTGAAAATGTGACCTTTAGAAGACTGTCAGAATATGGAGTTGATAACGCGTTGGATATTGAAATGTACGAGCTTCTCAACAATGGAACTGTCATTGGTTATCTTTGGACAAATGGGCTTAACAAAACAAATGTCGCACAGAGCAAACTGTACCTTTACACAGATTTTCATGTAACTGGTTATAAACGTGCCGTCTATGAGGTAGCTTACGGAAATCAGCCCGAACTGATACTCGATATTGATCCTGACGACACAACATTCAAACCAGGAGGGAGTAAAATTTATTCTACCAAATCATACAATTCTCTTGATTTGTACGAGTACGATACTGTGACAAGAACAGAAAGAAAAATACCTGTTCAAAACCAAAATTCCACCACATCTTCATCGCGCATCACGCTCTCTCCTAATGAGAAATATCTTCTGGTTCAGAGTCGTGAAGAGAATGGGAAAACCAGCACATTGTTGGTGGACATAAACACAGGAACTATTGAGGTTGTTAGAGACGAAGTTGTTTCAGAGAAGGAAGCGGCAGAAAAAGGTAGACATTTTCCATTTGCTGTTTCACCGAGCAACGATAAAGTGTTTTTCCTTACACTACCCTATGAAGGATATGTGTTTGCGAATCCGTCTTATATTCAAAAAGATGCCACAACAGGTGTTTGGAGTAGTGAATTAAAGATTTCATCAATCAACATGGAAGTCGGCGGAGGTTGGAATATCAACACTGGTCAATGGTCTCTATCACCAAGCGGGAGATATCTTGCAGTCGCTGACGCTACAGAAGATTCCATTTATTCCTGCGGTGGCTATGGGGATACACCGAGGGCACACAATCTCATAAAAATATTTGATTTGGAGACTCTCACCATGCAAATTCTCATTTCAGAAAATCCCGATGTGAATTTCAAACTCAACCCTTGGGCATTAGACGAAAGTGGTATTTTTGCTACCAAACGTACAGTGGAGATGAATCCTACTCAAGATTGTGGTGAACCTACTGGGGAAGGTACCCAGGAATTCTACTCACGTTAAATTGTTGAAACCAAAAACTGTATCCGGCTTGCTGGATACAGTTTTCTGATATGATAGAGGAAAGATTCAAACACTCGTATGCACTACTTTTTCGCGTATATCGCAGCGCTTATACCCCTTGCGATTCTAGATGCGCTTTGGATATTGGTCTTGGCAAAAAAGTTTTATGCCGAGCAGATGGGATTTCTTTTCAGTAAATCGATCAACATGATCCCTGTTGTGTTCTTTTATCCCCTGTATGCCCTAGGGGTATTGCTCCTTGCGATTTTACCAGCCATCTCTTCCGCCTCATGGATAGAGGCGCTCTGGCGCGGGGCACTGTTGGGACTCGTGGCTTATGGCGCATACGATCTGACCAATCATGCCACGATTGCTGGCTGGCCTCTCTTAATGACCCTGATCGATATCGCATGGGGAGTCGTTGTGACGGCTCTGACAAGTGTCATTGCGTATTTTTTAATCGCATCTTTTCGATAAATTGACCGTTTGAAAAACAGTGGGTTGTCCTCTCTCGCACATTGTTTGGCATAGCCTGAACCCTTGTTGGTTGGATAACAGAACACCCGGCGTCGTCAAGACACCGGGTGTTGAAAAACGGACGGAACCTACGTGCCGGAAGATCGCGATCTCTTGGCAATTACGCCCGACACTTTGCGCACTTCTTATCAAACAGGAGCATCAACGCGGAGAGGCCGACAAGAATATAGAGGAGTCGCACGAGCCAGCTCCACGAGCCGAACAGGACTTCAATCACGTTCCAGTCGAACAAGCCGACCAGGCCCCAGTTGAGACCACCGATCCATAGGAGCCACCACGCGATGCAATGCACACCGCACTTTGAGTCTTTCATAGAAAAGAATTAAGAATGAGGGTTACTTGATAACAGCATAGCATTTGCAACCAAACAAAGCTAAAATGTATCCACAGCCGTTTCATCTCTAACCGAAACGTCACACTTCCTTATGCAACCCATTGGTTTTGTCCTGCAAACCCTCGGCGAACTCCTGATTGCCATCACGGTCTTACGTGTCCATTCACGCATGAAAAAAGAGCACAAAATTGATGGCGTTGTGCTTTCGGAATTGAAAGAAGAACAACGCCTTGGCCACTTCGGTATTGCGCTTCTCGCGATCGGCTTTCTTCTTCAACTCCCATCCATCCTATGATGCCGTTTGCCATCAAAAACTTCCCTTCTCAATTCGCCTTTGAGCCGACCATTTGGCAGGCGCGACGGAGCGCGAACTACGACCGATTCTTTTACGTCGGGATGGGAGGATCTCATCTCG
>VGLT01000101.1 GCA_016866635.1 Candidatus Uhrbacteria bacterium | reverse complement strand
TTCTTGGTATCGCGGCAAAGATTCGGAAACCATGGAAGAGGCGTTCCAGACCATGATAGATGACGTGGTGACCGGAAAAAACAATCTCCGTGATGCGATCAAATTTGCAGTGGAAAAAATCGCACAAACCATGAGCGGGCTGTAATGTGATATACTTGTAAGCGATATGTTTTATCGCTCCTGGCTTTTGATATCGATCATTGCATCGTTTGCTTTTTTGCCGAGCGTTGTTTTTGGGGCTGAGAAAATTTGTGCAGATAATGCCTCGGAAAAAGAGGTCAATGCTTTATATGACCGCACAAAGACAGATTCAACTAAGTGGGTTTGTCAAAGAATAGACTTGAATAATCAGACACAAAAGAACAAGTGTTTGGTTGGAGGTTGTCCAAAATATGGGAAGGACATCCGCTGCTGTGTTCCTGGAACGGGCGATCCAAAAATCGATGCTCCAAAAGAGACAAGTGCCACGGGAACGACGGTTGGAGGACCCTCGGGCAGTATCCCGCTAGATAGCTGTATTGAAAACGGTAAATGCTCTCTCGATGACATCATTCGTACAGGTGTTGGAGTGTCGCAATTTTTGTTTGGGCTTTCCGGAGCCATCTTTCTCGGAATATTTGTGTACGCTGGTTTGCTCTATTTGTTATCCGGGGGGAACAGCAAGAACGCCGGTAAGGGAAAAGAAATGATGGTGCAAGCGGTGATCGGAATGATCATTATTTTTGCCGCCGGAACCATCGTACGTTTTATTCATACTTCCTTAACTCGCCAAACTCCTGGGGAGACACAATGTGAACGCGAGTTAGGAAGGCAGGGATATTCCTGTCAGGTGATTGGCGGTGGAGAGAGTGAGCTTGAGGCTCGCGGATGCCGTTTTTCGAAGTGCCAGGAGGAAAACGTTTTTTGCTGTCCGATTGACGCGCCAGTACCGCAAAAAAAAGATGATGCAGGAAAAAATCCATAACTATGTTTTTGAAAAAATGGACGATGATCATAAGTGCGCTGGTGTTTGCAGTCTTTTGTTTTTTTCAGAATCCCTTTATTGCTTATGCGGCACCAGGCACTTGTTATTTGACCAATAAAAATGATGAAAGTGATTACGTCATGATCCCAAATGTTACCTGTGAAACTCAACAAGATTGTAAGAGACCAAGAGAAAACTCCTGTATACAAAGCAAAGATCCAAAAGTCTGTTCTGACAAATATGAACTCAGTTGTTATAAAGAGAGTTATTGTTGGTGTCAACGTAATGATAAAGGGCACGAACTAGAGTGTGAAAACCACACGGAAGATGACAAGGGAAGGCCGATTCAATCTCAAGATCAATGCATTGCGTACTGCGGTTCACGCGGATTTAAAAATACGAATTATGACACTACGCGTTACATTGAGCGTGTAAAAAAATCAACCATTGAAGGGAAGTGTCCGGAAGTTCAGAAAGCGCAACCGGCCGCCCCCGCCCAAGGCTCCTCCGCTTCTTTGTATAATCCATTAGGAAACGTGACTTTGCAGGGAATGATCGCGCGTGTGATTCGTGCGGTGATTGGCATTGTCGGTGCGCTGGCATTGTTGGCATTTGTGTATGGTGGATTTGTATGGATGACGGCCGGTGGGAGTGAGAAGCGCGTGGCAGAAGGGAGAACAATTATCATCAATGCGGTGATTGGACTTTTGATTATCTTTTTTTCCTACACCCTGACAAACGTCTTCCTTCAGATATTTGCAGGCATTGCAAGTTCATAATATGTCACGCATTTTTGTTTATCTCTTTTGTTTGGCCGCAATCAATACGTTCTTTATTCCCGTTTCCTCCGCTCAGACAGTATCTTGTAAAGATGGAGGAGATTGTAAACCTGGACAGTTGTGCGAGAACAAAGTCTGCGTCACACCCAGTTCCGTTTCCAATCCAAAAGACAAGGTTCTCCCAGGACGCTATGGCTATAAAGATCCGCTAGGGGGTGTGGATATTCCGCGTTTGATTGGTGGGGTGATCCGGTTCTCGCTGGGCATTGTTGGATCTATTTTTCTTCTCATGTTTGTCTACGGTGGGTTTTTGTGGATGACCGGTGGAGGCGAGGCAAAACGCGTCGGAAAAGCCAAAGATACATTAAAAAATGCCGTTCTTGGGATGGCAATCATCATGTTGTCTTACACCTTGGTGACGTTTGTTTTAGAGATCGGGACGCGCTTGCAGAAATAGAACTTCGTTCTCAATCGTGCTATACTTTTCCGTGTTTGAATCTTAATCCAGAAAGGGGGTGACCTATCGCATGACAAAAAATCAGTTGGTGGGCTTTGCTGGTTCAGCAGCGTTGGCTGCGGCCATTTTGGTTCCGGGTCTCGCATTCGCACAAGGTGGATCATTGAATGCAAACGATCTTGGAGTGGGCGCCGTCCAAAGTGAAATCAAGTTAGGGAGCGGAGATGTTCGTCAAACAGCATCTCGTATCATCAATGTTGCTCTCGGATTTCTCGGAATCATCGCGGTCGTGATCGTGCTTCTCGGAGGGTTCAAATATATGATTTCCGGCGGGAACGAAGAAAAAACTCACGAAGCAAAAAATTTGATCGTTTCCGGTATCATCGGTCTCGCGATCATCTTGTCCGCTTGGGCCATTACATCCTTCGTCATCTCTCGTCTCATTACGGCTACATCAGAAAACGGATAATCGCATGAAAAAAATCCTCTCAACCTGTCTTTCCCTGTGTGTGGCAAGCTCGATGCTGTTCACGCCGTTTTTTGTTTCTGCTCAAGAAGACTGGGCTTCAAAAACAGGGCTCAAAGCGGCAGGAGAAAAAACGGGATTAGCCGGATATTGTGCCGGTGGAGGACAGTCATGTATTGTGGGCATTATCGGTAACTTGATTAATGTCGCATTGGGTTTTATCGGAATCATTCTTCTTGGCTTGTTTCTCTACGCAGGATTTTTGTGGATGACGTCTGGCGGGGAGACAAAGAAAGTGGAACAGGCAAAGACCATGATCAAGAATGCGGTGGCAGGGATTGTTATTATCATGGCTTCGTACGCGATCGCAACGTATGTTGTCACAGCCCTGCAAACGGTCATGACAGGCAAACCATCGGATGACTTAATGAATCCGTATCCA
>VGLT01000100.1 GCA_016866635.1 Candidatus Uhrbacteria bacterium | reverse complement strand
TTTTGCGATGCATTGAACAAGGGGCAAAGCCCTTGGTGGACGGAACCTTTGGTCGTGATGTGGTGTACCTCCTGGAAGCCGCTCAACGATCGCTCAACAAAAAAGGGAAATGGGTTTCTGTTTAATGCGTGTTTGTCTCTTGTTGTTTCGCGCGCGATTCTTGGCGGGTAAAAAAGCTCCGCTCTCCCAAACCAGAAAAATCTTTTTTTGAATAATATCGTGCGTGTGACTCATCCTGTGCTTGAGGAATCGTTTCCCAAAGCGTTGGCATCGTCTCTTTAAACAGTTTCCAGCCAAAATGGAGGCAACGTTCGTACACATCCACCACCTCATCAACCTCTGGGTTCACGGGGAAAAAAATTTGTGACACGATCGGCCCGTCGTCGATCCCGGGCGTGATATCGTGCATCGTGACTCCATGCTCGCGCTCACCATTTTTCAGCGCCCAATTTACAGGATTCACCCCACGATACTGAGGCAGTGGTCCATTGTGAATATTAATAATCTTATGACATTTTTTAATGAACCATTCTTTGATAATTTTATCGTACGTGACGGAAACAGCGAGATCTATGCTCGCTCCCTCTTCATGAATTCCTGGGATATCATCTGTTTTTCCCGTCTCAACCCATGGAATCTGATGCTCGATCGCCCAGGATCGTAATGAAGGAAAACCGGGTGATTCTGGCATATTCGGAACCACCCTAACGAGTTGATAGTCTGGCGAAGCTAAAAACCAATCTGCCACTTTCACGGCCAAGGCACCTTTTCCTAAAAGAATGACATGTTTCATGCAGGCAAGTATAAAAATAGGTGATCATTCATGCAAGTTCTTTTCAAAATTCTCAAGATCTGACAGGATAGAGCGTACTCCCTATGGCATATAAACCAACGGTTGCCGTGGTCACAAGTGAGATGGATCGTCGTGGAGCCAAAGGGACGGCAATCGCTATTCGCAAACTCGTGGAAGGCCTCTTGCTCTGGCGCGATCGGTTAGACATTACGTTGGTTCATCGTTGCGCAATTCCAGAAGATCCCCTCTATCAAGCATTTACTGAGTGTATCATTCCTCAGGTCTCGACTCCGCGATTTTCCAGAATTATTTCTGATGTCCGATTTTTTCTCACGGAAAAAAAACGATTTGATGTCTGGCACTACGCCCATCCTAAAGTGTATCCAACGTTTTTTCTTGCTCCGGCAAAACGGATTGCGATTACTTTGTGCGATGGGGGTGCCATAACGGCGGGCAAGGATTTAACCATGGTTCGAGATAAATTGAACGCCTTCGAGTGGTGGTTGGTCAAACGCTTCTGCGATGCGAGTATTGCGGTGTCACATTTTGGTGCTCGTGGATTGATCGAGACCAGAGGATTGCGGGCTGATCGTGTCCATACTGTATACAATGGGGTAGATGGAGATCTCTTTTTCCCGCGTGATAAAAAAATGTCACAAGCGGATATTCGACAACGTTTTGGGATTGTCAGCCCATTTCTCATGGCTTCCGGAAGGTTGGATCCACATAAGAATATTGATCGGTTGATTCAAGCGTACGCGCTCCTTGTTCGGCAGCATGCCCTTCCCCATCCCTTGGTGATTGCAGGCGGAGAGCACATGCCAGAGTATACAAAACAAGTGCGTGATCGAATAAAACACGAAGGCCTCGAGCATCGCGTTCATATCTTGCGCATTCCAGATGATGCCGATATGCCTCTCTTCTACTCGGCGGCGGAAATGCTGATCTTCCCATCCTTATACGAGGGATTCGGTTTGCCTTTGGTTGAAGCAATGCGTTGTGGAACCCCTGTTGTCGCTTCCCAAGGATCTTCTTTAAGCGAAGTAGGCGGCGATGCCTGCGTCTATTTTGATCCGCGTGACCCACAGGATATGGCATCCGCCATCTATCGCTTGCTCCAAGATGACGCATTACAACAAACGTGTGTGCGTAGAGGATATATTCAAAGCCAACCCTTTACCTGGAAAGCACATGCGGATGCGATGGCTCAGCTGTATCTCACTCTTGCTGGTCAAACATAATATCCTATGACTGACAAAATTCGCGTTGTTCATCTTATCAACGATCTTCTGGTGGGTGGGGCTCAACGTGTGGTGTACGATATCACGAGCCATCTATCGGGGGATTCATTTGACGTCTATATCGCATCCCTCTTTGATTTTAAACGATCCACACGCCCTAATATCGTGCATCTACTCGATCAAAAAAAACTGACGTATACCTGTTTTGATTTCTCTCAATCTGGACTCCTTCCATTCTATACACTGTGGAACTATCTACGGAAAACGAAACCAGACATCTTGCACTGTCACCTCCCCTACACCAGTATTATTGGTCTTGTCATCGGAACAATGGCTGGTGTTCCTCAAATCGTGGTCCATGAACACAATACATACAAGTTTTACGCCAAAAAAATCCGCTGGATGCTCGCTTTGACGCGGTGTTTACGACGCATCACCCTATGCTATTCTGGCCAAATTGAACAAGAAACGTTTGGCAAGCAAGAAGTGCTAGAAAAACCCCAACACGCTTACCCTGCTCGATCGTATACGATTCACAACGCCATTGCTCTGGATGAAATTGACCAAGCACAACGCAACACCCGCCGCGAACAAAAACGCCATGAACTCGGATTCGCCTCTGATGACCTGCTTCTAATTTGCGTCGCACGGCTTCTGGATTGGAAAGGGCAAGCGACTTTGATACAAGCCTTCAAGCTATTGGTTGATGAGTGGCCTCAGGCACATTTGCTCATTGTAGGCGATGGACCGATGCAAAAAGTGCTAGAAGAACTGGCGGGAAATTTGCGCGGCAAACGCATCCATCTTTTGGGACCCAGACTCGATGCCTACGAGCTCTTGGCCATTAGTGATGTCTATTCTTCTGCCTACACCTATCCCGAAGGATTTGCGGCAACAGAAGCGTATGGGGTCGCGAGTCTTGAAGCTCTTGCGGCTCGATTGCCTGTCGTCTTGTCTGATTACCCTTCTGCACACGCCCTGGTCAAAGCAGATGTGGAAGCAGTCCTCGTACCACCGAAGGATGCACCGGCCTTAGCCAGGGCTATCTCAGACCTCTTTCGCTCACCAGAGCGACGGAGGGCTCTTGGAGAACAGGCTCGACGATTGATCGAAGATCGCTTTGCTTGG
>VGLT01000099.1 GCA_016866635.1 Candidatus Uhrbacteria bacterium | reverse complement strand
GCTTTGCTACCATCCAATTGAACCCTTTTATAGGTGCGGGGAATGGAGGGATTCATGTGATAGCGCTCCATCCGATAAAGGGAATGTCTATTTATGAACTAGCATTTTATGCTTCACAGATCAATCATGCTTCTTGGCGTTTTTCTTACGGTCGGCGAGCGATACAGCGAAGATTATTACGAATAGAAATAAAGTTTTTCGATCTCACCGAGAATGAACAAAAACAGTTTGGTAAAGATTTTATAAAAAAAACAGAATCATCGCTTGATTCAGTTTTCCGAACCAATATAGCCTAAATTCAGAAAAGAAATAAATCTTAAAAAATTTATCACTCTTCTTGCCCCCCATTTTTCAAGCCCTCGATGCAAGCAGTCTAGTGGTTCTTGGGATGTGGACCCTGATGGTCAAAGCGCTAAGAACCCGCCAATCAAACAAGCCTCCTTGGCTTGTTTTGGTTTATGGGTTAAAACATACATAGGCTCCTTTGATGAGGAGATGGTGAACGTCATGACTGTCACGGAGTTGATCCAGGGATTCGCGCTGGTCGCACCCTACAATATCCCATTGCTTGGGAGCATCGTTCTCCTGATCGGCGTGTTCGTCTTTCTGAGCGCTAAGGCGCTCGAAGCGCTTTGGGCGACGAACTCCGTCGTCTCGGGCGAAGACACACAAGAGGACTGATGCTGATCGAAGGCGTCGAGGACTCCAACTCTGGGCGGCGACTCAATCTCGGTCGCCGCTTCGGATTTTCAGAGGGGTGTGATAGGCTACGGCCATGTCATCTGGGCAGACCGTGACGAAAAATGCCACTCAATTGATGTTTGCCATGGTCGCGCAAAAGGCGCTGGCATTTTTGACATTCACCATCGTAGCGCGTCTTGTGGGCGCAGAGATCGTCGGAAAATTTTTTTACGCCGTTTCCATTACCTCCATTTTTGTTATTTTGACGGATATCGGGCTGACGCCCGTTGTGATCCGCGAGCTATCACAAAACGAATCCCGTGGAAAATTATTTCTGAGCCAAGCGTTCCGATTAAAGTTCCTGCTCATTCCCATCGCCATCCTTGTCAGCTTAGGATACGCTGCGCTCAATGGCGCCTCGCCGGAAATTTTTATCGCCGTGCTTTTGGCCTGTTTTGTCATGTCGGCCGATGCTATGTCGCTCCTCTGGTACGGTGCATTACGTGGGGCGCGTAAGCTGAAATTTGAAGCAGTGGGATTGCTTGTTGGGCAAATTCTGACCGCGATCGTGAGCATCTTGTTTGCTTCTTTGCATGGGGGTGTGTGGGGACTGGTGGTGGGTCTGTTGGCTGGAAGCACTTGGAACGTCGCGTGGAGCATCACGCGCGCTCGGAAGATGGGTATTGAGTTCATCGCTTCTAAAGACCACGTTCGACCACTTCTTATCTCGGCGATTCCATTTGCATTGGCAGGCTTCTTTGTGAAAGTCTATTCATACGTTGATACATTGCTCTTGGAACGTTTTCATCCAGATGCCGTGGTCGGACATTATGCAGTGGCGTACAAACTGACGTACGCCTTTCAGTTTGTTCCACTCGCTGTTGTTGCCGCCTTATATCCTGGTTTATCCGCGGCTCATGCAGCCAATGATCGCAAAGCGATCGACCAGCTTCTTCTCGGTTCTTTTCGTTTTATGTTGATCGTGTCCGTGCCGATTGCCGTTGGTTTATCCGCTTTTGCGCCACATCTTATCCCGCTCGTTTATGGCAAGGATTTCCTTGGATCTGTTTTACCGCTCATGATTCTCTCCTGGGTGCTCATTCCAATCTTTTTAGATTTTCCCATTGGTTCTCTTCTGAACGCTACGCATCGTGCGCGCCTGAAAACGCAGACCATGGGATTCACCATGGTGATCAACCTTCTTTTTAATATTCTTCTCGTTCCAAAATATGGTCCCATGGGTGCCGCGATCTCAGGATTAATCAGTTTTTGGTGTTTGTTCTTCTTCGGGATTTGGTATGCCAGAAAAGATCTTGCAAGTCAGAAAATAACATTTGCTACACTGGTTGCCCGGGGGTTGTTGATTGCTGGAATTTTATGGATCGGTGTTCGTTTGCTTGATCCTATCCTTGCCTGGCCGATGGTTCTTGCCTTGTATATCGTTGCGACCCCATTATTGCTGTTTTCGTTTCAGGTGTTACGCTGGGAGGACTTGAAGAAGCTGGTTAGCTTGTAGCTGATTAGCTGCTTAGGTCCTAATAAGCTAACGAGCTAAACAGCTAAGAAGCATATGTCCCGCATCGCCCTAGTCACTCTCGATTATCCTCCAGAATTTGGTGGAGTGGCTCGGTATTTGGGAAATCTCGTCAAATCCGCCCATGGTGAGATCGACGTGTTTGTTCCCGAGACGCACGCGACCGATGGTCCTGGCAAAGTCACGGCCGTAAAATTATTGGCGACCACGTTTATTCGGTGGCTTCCGGCTATTGGCTTTATTCGTCAGCTGAAAAAAGATTACGAATGGGTTTTGGTGAGTCATGCGTTGCCATTAGGGACGGCTGCTTGGATTGCTCGATTATTTGGCGGTCCAAAGTATGCGGTATTGATGCATGGATTGGATTTACGATTGGCGCTTACGTCAAAGCGCAAGCGCTGGATTTTGCGTCATGTCCTTCATGGAGCAGATCTTGTGATCGCGAATTCTGAATTTACAGCACAAGAGATCACTACATTCAATTCTCACAAACCGATCGTGATCACTCCGGGGGTTGAATCAATTTTGTATCCAAAGAGGAGTAACGCTCGGCGAACACTTGGAATCAATGAACAGGAAATGATCATTCTATCTATCGCGCGTCTTGTACCGCGAAAGGGGATTGACGAGCTTATTAAGGTTCTCCCAAATCTTCCACCGAACGCTCGCATGGTCGTGATAGGCGATGGAGTGGACTATCGAAGATTGAGAGAGTTAGCCGAACCAGTGGCTGATCGTGTCCAATTTATTCTTCATGCGACAGATGAGGAACGAAATCAGTGGCTCGCCGCCGCAGATATCTTTGCACTTTTACCACGTGATGAAGGGAGAGATGTAGAAGGATTTGGGATTGTATTCCTAGAAGCTGCCCAGGCCGGTCTCCCGATCATTGCCAGTGTAAGTGGTGGTGTCGCAGAGGCGGTGGTTGGTGGAGTGACAGGTATATGTGTCCCTTCAGAAAATAGTTCTCG
>VGLT01000098.1 GCA_016866635.1 Candidatus Uhrbacteria bacterium | reverse complement strand
GCGGCGTTCGCGGACGGCGAGGAAATGCAAGGAACGCGTTTTGATATCGGTGTGGAGCCCCTGACGCTCAAGGTGATTATTGGAAAAGAGCGGGCGTTTGCGTAATCCCTGCGCAGATTTTTTTTTACCATTTTTTGCGCGCACCCGAACAGCGTTTGCACATGTTCCAAGAGAAAAAACCGCCCATCGAAATGCCTGTGCAGTTCGATAGGCGGCGTGATGATGCATATCTATTAAACAAGATAACCTACGATTTCTGGCTGTGGAAAGGGGACAAAATCTAAATAATTATTTAGACGATGATTGCATCGCTGATGCTATGAAAAAAATAGACTCAGCAGAAGACACACAAGAGATCTATGAAGGTCTCCACTATCTCCAAGCAAGTATTGCATACAGGAAAGGTGCACCAGACGAATTAATTGCTGAATGGATAAAAGAATTTGCACTCACAATTCCTCTATACGAACACGTAAAAGCTAGAAACGGAGAGGCGGTCAAACTATTAGAAGAAACAGCTAAATTAGGTAATGTAATCAGAATTATATGACAAACCCAAACTCACAAATCGCAAAGCAACTCGGTTCGGTTGGTGGGAAAAAATCCGTTGAAAAGCGTTTTGCAGGGAAAACAAAAAAAGAGATCAGTGAGTTAATGCGCAAAGTACGAACATCGGCCCTATTGAAAAAATCCAATCCGCCAAAAGAAGTACTAGATCAAATGGTTAAGGATTCTGTTGAGAGCTTAAACAAATCTGTTTTATCAGAGTGAAATCACTCCACATACCCCCTATATTGTTCATATGTAATTTGTTTGTTGTCTAACAAACGTTTCGCTTCCGCATTTAAGATATCCGTCAATTCTTTTTTTGACGGATATCTTATTTTCTTTACTAATTCTTCAAAAGATACTTCTTTGGCTTTTCCTTCTCCTAAAGAATTATCAATAAAACGCACATCGGCACCATTTTCTTTTAATTTTCTCACTACATCCCAAGAATCAATATGATTCCCTGCTATAATTTTTGTTGGAACAAGACGACCCATCTCTTCTTTATTTGTCAACATTCTTTTTACGACTCCTTCTCTAAAAGCCTCAAGAGGATCTCGATAGACGTAAATAATTGGTGTTTGTTTACCAGCATTTACCGCTTCTTATGGAATCTGTGAAACATCTGCTCAAAACTGGATACTTTTCGACCTATTTGATGCCTGGACAGCACAAGGCGAAATTTACCCAGTTTTGAAAAGTGGTTGCTCAATAATAGAAGTTAGAGAAGAATAACCCACTCAACGTGGGTTATTTTATCTTCATAAATATACTCATTTCCTGGACTCTTTCCTTACTTAAACCAAACTTCCAATCCCTATTTGGATTTTCTTTCTCCTTTTTACGGATCTTTTCCGTATTTTTCTTTAGAATTGGATCACCATGATGAAACATATCTATTTTAAGTATATATTTAAAAAGTCATCTTTGTCAATCTTTTTCTCATATCGTTCATCATATAATGGCAATCTATACTTACGCTCACTTATTTCCGAATAAAAATCGTCCGTTTCATCCGCTAGACTAAGATCTCCCTTATAATTTTTTAAATCCACAGAATACGCTTCTTTTGAACGTGGATCATAACGATAGGCAACTCCAGGTCAGGTTGTTTGCTTGATGGATGGTTGCCTTCACCCGCCACGGGCGCAAAACCGCGATCGAGCCGAGAAAAACCGAGGACGCGCCCGCGTGGTGATAGTGACTCACATCCTTGGGCGAGAGAATACCACCTCCGCCGTTAATGGGTTTTGTGAATCCCGCATCGCGCAGACGCACGATCCATTCGCACACCAGCGGACAGAGTGTTTTGCCCGACAGGCCGCCTCCACCCAACTTCGCGAGCGGCGACGATTTGCTCCCCCAGACGTTTTGCCAGTCAACGCCCTGCCAACCGAATGGCAACGTGTTAGAGACGCAGATGGCGTCACAGTCGGGATGATCGTTGAGTTCGCGAACGGCCTCTATGGGAGCGGACGCAATGCTGTACTTGGGCATGACAGGCACGCCCAGTGAAGCCGCGATTTCAAGAACGCTCGCTGACTCGCCGATCAGCTCGTGTGGATCATGTCCGGTGTTCGGACAGGATAAGTTGATCTGCAAGCCAAACGGCGCAGAAAAACGTTCTTTCGCGAAGCCGATCGACTCCACCATGCGGCGAAGTTCTTCGAGTCGTTTTTGCGACGTGTCCGCCAGCGACATGATGGAGAGCAAAAACGGTGCTGTCCGCTTTTGCCACTCGCCCGTGTCGAGCAGAGCGCCCAGTCCGGGATTACTCAATCCTACCGAGTTGAGCATCACGCCGCGCAACAGTTTTGCCTTGACGCATCCGGGGAACAGAACCGCGGGCGTGTAGTGCCGCGTGAGTGGCAGATTGCCCTTGCGTGGCAGAAGCGTCGTCGTTTTTGCCACGAACGTCATGCCGTTGAAGTTGAGGCCGAACAGATGCCACAGGTGATGGAACCAGTAGCCCTCTCCAAAGAATCCTTGAACGCCTGAAGCGCCCAGGACATGTCCGAAGTCAATGCCACGGAGTTTCATTGCGTGTTTATCCTCTTTTATTGTATAGGGCGACTTCTCCAGAGAGGTTAATCATTTTCTCAAGAAAATTCAATTCTAGACGGCACCAATACAAACAGACGACCACGGTCGTCTGTTTGTATTGGTGCGCGGGAGAGGACTTGAACCTCCACGACCTTGCGGTCACGAGCCCCTCAAGCTCGCGTGTCTACCGTTTCACCACCCGCGCTCGCGTGCGCAATATAGCGGATGCCGCAAAATGTTTCAAGCGTTGGTGGGCGTTGAGGGGATCGAACCCCCGACCTTCTCGGTGTAAACGAGACGCTCTAACCAGCTGAGCTAAACGCCCTCGAGCGAAAGACAGTGGCCACGGTTGTATTGCCTGCTTGGTCAAACCCCAGATGGGCCACGGGTGAGCTGGCGTGTCTCCGGCGCCAACGGCGGCCTACGAACTGCCTTCATCCATGGAATGTTACACGTTTTTCTGTTTATCCACAAGGGTCAAGGGGACGATATTTGCCAAACATCTTATACTTTAAGATGAATAATTAGCCCTCTAAAAATTGCCTAACTTTTTAACGGTCCTATGATATACGCTTTTTCAAAGCCCGGATGGACGGCTCGCTTTTTGCTTTGGGCCATGGCCATCCTGCTGGCGTTCGC
>VGLT01000097.1 GCA_016866635.1 Candidatus Uhrbacteria bacterium | reverse complement strand
TTGATTTCTCGATCACTTTTTCAGTGATCGTATCGCTGATCTTTTGTGTTGGACTACAACCCGCTCCAAATACAAGCAGGGAACCGAACACGAACAAAGGAACAAGAGACAGACGATGGTTCATAAAATATTGTGTTATAGAATCATCCCGACATCATAACGAATAATCCCTCCGTTGACAAAACCGCCTCTTGCATGCGCTCGTCCTATTGACCAAGCTTCTTCTTAATCTCTGCCACCACTTTTTTTGCATCGACAATTTCTTGGTTGCCGGAGTCCATGTCGCGGATGACGGCTGTGCCATCCAAGACTTCTTTTTGTCCGATGATCACCGCCCATTTGGCACCTCGTTTATTGGCAACCTCCATTTGCGCCTTGATGGACGCTTTGGCAAACACCTCCCCCACCGGGACACCGGCTTGGCGGAATTCCTCAAACAGGGCAAGCGCTTTTTTCCGGCCCATTTCCCCTAACTGCGCCAAAAAAACGTCGACTTGATTGCTTGGCGGCGCAACCAAATTCTTTTCTTTTAAACGAGACACGATACGATCCAGACCAAGCCCAAATCCTGCGCCCGGCGTTGGCCGACCGCCTAAGATCTCCATTAATCCGTCGTAGCGTCCTCCGCCGCCAAGAGCCGATTGTGCCAATTCTTGATCATCACTTGCGGCATAGAGTTCAAACACCGTCTTTGAATAATAGTCCAATCCTCGCACGATGAATGGATCCAGCTGATAGGGCACACCAACCTCGTCAAGATATTCTAACACGCGCGTAAAATGTGCCTTGGATTCTTCGTCGAGCCAATCCACCATTTGTGGTGCCTCCGCTTTGAGTTCTTGCATGCCCGGGTCTTTGGAATCTAAAAGGCGTAACGGATTTTTTAATAAACGTTTTTTATCTTCTTCCGATAATTTATTACGTTTGCTGCGAAAGTACGAGACCAAGGCATTTTTATAGTTTGCGCGGGATTCGGAAGTTCCCAATGAATTGATTTTGATCGTAGACTCAATCCCTAATTCCTTCACAAAATTGTACGCCATGATGATGAGCTGAGCATCGATCACCGCGTCGCCATCACCGATACATTCACATCCGAACGTATAAAATTGACGAAAACGGCCCGCCTGCGGTCGATCGTGGCGAAACATGGGACCGTAGTAACAGACCTTTACCGGTTGAGGCTGGTTAAACATGCCGTGCTGAATGTAAGAGCGGACCACGGACGCCGTCCCCTCTGGACGGAGTGACAAGTGTTCTCCACCAGGTGTCTGCCAGCTATACAATTCTTTTTCTACAATATCGGTGATCTTTCCGACGCCACGAACAAATAGTGCCGTTTCTTCCACTACGGGAGTCTCCATCCATTCGTACCCATAGGCGGCAGCAATGGTATCCGCTTCGTCCCGTGTCGCTTTCCAGTAGGGGGCATCACTTGGTAGCAAATCTCGCATCCCCCGCACCAATTGGATAGGCTGCATCCCTTTTTTGGGAACAAAAACCGTTGGGTCCACGGACACGGGTTTCGCGCTGGATGGCGGGGTCACTTTCTTTGGTTCAGGCTTTTTCATAATACTATTTTACAAATTATAGACGGGGGTTTTAAATTCTTTCCAGCGATCTAAGGGGTATCCCCGAAGCCATACCCGTCCCGTGATATCCGAACGTTTGAGCGGACCAAAAAAACGAGAATCATAACTCATGGGTCGATTGTCTCCTAACACAAAATATTCATCTGACTTTAAGGTCATCGTTTCTGCCGCCGATGTTTTTTCACCCGGGGCCAGATAGGCATTTTCATCTACAATTTGTCCGGTGGGATACGCGTCGTTATACACACGGATTTTATTTTCTTTAATTTCGACGGTCTCGCCAGGCAATCCGATGACACGCTTAATAAAGAATTGGGAAGGGTCCTTGGGATAACGGAACACAATGATATCTCCTCGATGCGGATCATGAAAACGATAAGAGATCTCGTCGATCAACAAATATTCATGGTCGTAAAAATTGGGTTCCATGGATGCGCCTTTGACATAAAAAGGCTGGATCAAAAAATACCGAACAGGGATGATAATCGCCAAGGAAATCGCTAACACCTGAATAAGTTCAAAAACAAAAGAGAGGCCAGAAGCCTTGATCGCCTTACCTTCTGCATCGTATTTTGGTCGAAAAAGAGAAAATTTCATGTTTCCACAGTTTAGTTGAGCCCAGATGACTTGTCGAGTCTCCCGGTCAACCTTGCCATTCCTTTATCGCTTTTTCCCATCGTTCCATGGTTCCGCAATCGTACCATTGACCTGCTAACGTGCAACCACCTAATTGACCCGCCTCCGCCAATGATGGAAACAAATCTTTTTCAAACATCAAGAACGACTTGGAACGATCAATGCGCTCAAAAGCGGTTGGCTCAACAACATACAGGCCTGATGAAATAAGACTTGTTGGGGGGGTTGCGGGTTTTTCATGAAAACGTATAATATGGTTCCCTTGCATTTCCACCACTCCGAAATCTGAAGGATTGGGCACTTCGATCAGCCCGATCGTTGCCTGTCCCTGAACGGCCTCATGCATCTCGGTAAGACGAGAAAGATCCAAACGCATCAACTGATCTCCATTACTGATAAACGCGCGCTCCTGAACGAGTTGATGTTGGACGACTGCTCCCATGGTTCCCATGGGTTCTCTTTCTTCTCTGAGTTGTATTTTAATAGTGTTCCCTTGATCTGCGCTCCATCGCTCAAACATTGCCTTCCATCGTGGCTGGATGATAACCGTCACCACGGTGACTCCTGCACGTGCATACCATTCCACTTGCCAGGTTAAAATAGGTTTCCCCTGAACCGGAACGAGTGGTTTTGGAATTTCGTAAGTCACGGGACGCAAACGCGTGCCCTCTCCCCCGGCTAAAATAATAGCGTGCGTTATCATATCAGCCATTGTTTAACCAATGCCATGGCCTCTGATTCATCTTTTACCCAATGCACGCGCTTATCTCGCTTGAACCACGTGATCTGTCGCTTCGCATACTGCCTGGTCGCACGAAGGATGTTTTGAATCGCCTCCTCGAGAGTGCATTCTCCTCGCACATAGGCCGACATTTCTCTATATCCAATCGAGCTCATAGCTGGTGCATCCCACGGAACCCCTCGCTTTCGAAGCATGCGGATCTCCTGTGCCCATCCTTGATCAACCATCTGTCGAATCGTTGTCTCAATACGAGCATGCAATTCTTCTTTTGTGCGTCGAATACCAATCATCAATGGATTGACAATCGG
>VGLT01000096.1 GCA_016866635.1 Candidatus Uhrbacteria bacterium | reverse complement strand
TTCAGGACAAGCCGCGAGGTTTCTCCCTTAGCTCGTCGTTCCATTCCAGGGTGATAGGTGTGAGTGATGTTTTGCAATTGGTAGTGCAGTCCGTGAGCGTCGTCTACATCCTTTGCATTCGGCTGATCTGTGATGTCAGGCACGATGCTGAGCGCCTCGCGCATGGCACGAATGGAGGGGAGGTTCCAGTTCATCCGATGCTCGAGGTTCCCCAGGCGCCAGATGTTGTCTACGATGTTGTTCATCCAGATGAACAGAGGCAGGAGAGTGCTGTACCCACTGTGCGAGCGGTGCATCCTGTAGACGCTCCATCCGAGCACACCGAGCAGAACGCAGGTATTGAGGATGTTTCGTAGCGTGTTCTGATCAGCGACCCAGAACCAGAACACACGATCTCTGACGATGAGCGAGTTCCACCGCCGTTGCAACTCTGCCAATTCCTCCTGTTCCTTTCCAAAGGTTTTGACGCGTTCGACGTATCTCAGTCGCTCGTGTTGCGTTCGGTTGATTTTTTGGAATTCTCGTTCGTACGGAAGGGTTACCCTCACGATCCGTCGATTGATCCGAATGGACCACGCAACGGAAAGTCCAATCATCGCCGTGGCAACTCCGCCTGCGAGCGGACTGATGAACCACAGTGCGATGTAGGATGATCCAAGGAGGAACAGCGTTTCTCCACCCTCCGTCGGGAGCATGCCCATGCTTTCATTGGCCCGTGCCCGACCTTTATCGAGAGAAGATGCCGAGAGCAAGTCGTTTTCCCGGAGATGTTGTCCGATGGAGAGCCCAAAGAACAGGGCAATGGTACGTAGATCGATGGTTCCTTGTTTCTCGCCGAACATGGTTTCACGCGCGTGGCTCTCGAAGTACTGAATGATGCGTCGCATCAGGAGGACGAGAGCAATGCCACTGAAGAAGTGGATGACGGTGGAGCTGTTTGCGGAACGAAGACCGCTGTCCATTTTTCCCAACATCCACGGGATGCTCATGGAGATCAGGTTGCCGAGGCACAAGCAGAGGATCAGGATTTTGACCGCCCGCTTTCCCTCATCACCCATGAGCTCCCGCCACACCCAGGCGTAGATCCTGAATCCCTCGCGCAATCCCATCTGGTAATCCTTTGGGTCGGTGTACTCTTCTTTTGCCATGTGTACGCTCCTTTTTCAAATGACGATCCGCCTTCGCGTACAGCTTTAGCGGATGACCCTTCGGGTCAAAAAAATCTCTTGCGCTGGGCAAGAGACTTTTGACTTCAAGTTATGAAAACTTAAAACATCAAAATATCTTGCCCAGCACTCAGGATGCGGAAATCCGCATCCACAGAAAGTGGCGCAATTTTAAAACCAGCGATACGCATAAATGCGAGCGTTGGTCGAAAATAATTAGGCAAGTGTTTCATACTTCAATAGATTCAGTATGCCCTGAGCATGGCCGAAGGGCATAGATATTCCGCCGCTTTTCCAGGGCAGAATGGATAGCTTACAGAAGTGTTGGAAGGTTGTCAATCGTTGGGTATTTTGCTATTTTTCGATATACCTATGGTAAAAGAAATAAAAATAGCGACCGAATCCCCCCAGGGAAAGTTAAAAACGAGGTTGCTGACCGGACAATTAGACCCGCGCGGTTTTGTAGATGCCATTCGAGATTTAGACCAATCGAATCCGACGCGTGATCATTCGGAGGCGAATGTTTCGATTCTGACGGATCCAGAGGTCAAACACCTTCTCGAGGCGGATGATAAAGCCAGCCTTCTGTATCACTCCATTCTATCGCTTTCACATTTTCATGTGGCTCAACGAAAGTTGATGGAAGGGGATAGCGCTGCTCGAGAAAGTCTTCAATGTGCGCTCCTAGCTGCTAAGCAGATTGAAGAAGAGGGATTTGATCAGTGGTGCGGTTATATCGAGGCTACGATTGCGTATATGGACGGAAATAGACAAAAGTTAGAATCAATAGAATCCATGTTGGAGGAAGGTCCAAACAGAAATATTGTGAGAAATATGATCAGAGGTTTAAAGAAGAGGGGAGGAATAGACTACAAGGAAGATTACAATAACAAAAGAGAAAGCGAATGATGGTAATCAAGTAATAAAACGCGACCGTCAGCTTAGTCGCGGTTGCGACTAAGCGGAAGGATAAAAATATTACTTTATTTCAACTATCCTATAGGACACCTCTCCGTTTTCGGTTGCATCGTTATAAAACATTCGCTGAATTATTCGTCTTTTTTCCGTCACAGGCCCTTGGTGCAAAAAACAAAGCAGATCTCAATGGAATATTCAAATACTATTCTCGTGAACAGGAGGTAAAATACGGTATTTTTGAAATAGAAGTGACTAAAAAACACAGTCGTGAACCATAATCACTTTGTATTAGTATTACTTTATAAGTGTTTCAATAAAATGCTATAGCTAAAAATTGAAGCATCTTGAGGTACACATCTGACGGATAGTGCTTGGCGCCTGACTCTCCATGGAGTAGGATAAAGCGGAATATGGTAACAACCACCATAACCGTCAACGAACGGCAATGCCAAAAGATCGGCGAGATTTTGGGAAAATTGAAATTTCGTCATAGTTTTTTTGAACGTCCATATATTACCTTTTCGGCTGAGCCAGAGATGAAGGTACGTTGTTATTTATTATCGCTTGCCATTTGTCACCAAACGCATACGCTCATCAGTCGTACAAAGAATTTGAAGGGGTGGGAAGTTTTGGAAGACGTCTTTATGCGTCTGACGCAAGAAAATTCAGATATGATAAATATGCAGGCGCTGGCCGCCATGTCCGTCACGGAACTGACGGAAAGGCTCAGACCGTTGTTTGCTGATGACGGTGATCTAAAACACTGCACGCTAGATCGTTTGGAGGAGCGCAGCCGTTTTCTCATCGATATCGCAGAGCAACTAGTTAAAAGTTACGACGGTTCACTGATGAAATTAGTTGAACAGAGCGATGGTTTTGTCACGAGATTGTATGCATTACTAGACCGGTTTGAAGCCTATAAAGACCCAATGCGCAAAAAGGCAACATGTTTTATTAAATTTTCTGTGGAAGCAAAACTGTTCACTGTCAAAGATCCGGAAAATATTTTGCCCATCATGGATTATCACATGCAGCGCGTCTTGCTGCGTACGGGTTGTGTCGAAATAAACGATCAGGATTTAAAACAAAAACTACAAGGCAGAGAAACCCTGACTTCGGACGAGGAGATTCGTCAGGCATGCGTAGATGCGACACGGTTGCTTGCAATCTATTCTGGCTACCCGATTGCTAACATGAATGATTTCTTGTGGCCTCTG
>VGLT01000095.1 GCA_016866635.1 Candidatus Uhrbacteria bacterium | reverse complement strand
TTTGGCGGAGCACAAACAATGTATTTTTGCTGGAACATGCAAGGGAAGTGCATCGGAAGAGTATCGCAAATTTTGGCAGCCAATCGTTGATACGCATTATTATTGAAGCGACTTTTATAAACAAATTACTTCACCTCCATTATAGTATAGGACACCTCTCCGTTTTCGGTTTGCAGAATCACGACATCACCTACCACATGATCCATGAGAGCGGTCCCGAGAGGGGAGACAAAAGAGATTCGCCCCTGAGTGGGATTTGATTCTTGCGGACCAACAATAAAATAAGTTTTTGTTTTTTCATTCACTTGTACGACGACGGTCGATCCAATCTCCACTCGACCAGAAGCATCTCCTCCTTTTTCAATAATCACCACATGCTTTAATCGTTCCTTCAGTGAGGTGATTCGATCATTGATACGTCTGAGACGAAATTTTGCCTCCTGATATTCCGCATTTTCAGAAAAATCACCCATGGCTCCCGTCCGTACAACCTCCTCCACGGCTTGCGGCTGTTCGGCTTGCAGGCGCTTTAATTCATTCTCCATTCGTTGGACGCCATCTTTTGTCAGATATTGCGCTCCACGATCATCTCGTGGCTTGAGTTGGGCTCGTCGGATCGGGACTCGCATAGGGTGTACAAAGTATAGCCGGTTGGGATATTCTTGTCTTCATGAAGATAATCGTGCTTAATGCCTGGAGTGGAAAAATATACGAGCCATTGTTGTCGTTTATTCGACAATATGTTGAGCAAATAGATGTTTTTTGTTTCCAAGAGATAAATCGGGCGACTGTTCGTACGAGACTGGCAAATGGGACAGCACCTGATATTTTTGGAGAGATTTCAGAGATCTTAACCGATTTCAATGGATTTCACAGTGAAAGTCAACAACTTGATGATGAATTGAAATCCATGACTTATGGCTTAGCCATGTTTGTTCGCAAGGGACTCTCTGTGGTGGATCGCGGGACGTACGAATTATTTCGACTGGAAGAACATCCGGGAATTGGGTTAGCGGCAGAGTTACGTCTATGGAATCGTCTATTACAATATGTGACCATAAAATCCAATGATCAATCTGTCACGATTTTTAATTTTCATGGGATGTGGACCGGTGGTGGAAAAAACGATGAGCCTGTTCGTTTAGAACAATCAAAGCGGATAAAAGCATTTCTCGCAAAGCATGATGGCCCACGGATCATCTGTGGGGATTTTAATTTGAATCCAAATACACACAGTTTAATGATGCTGGAAGAGGGGATGAAGAATTTGATCAAAGAATTCCATATCACCTCAACGCGTAGTCATTTTTATAAACAATTTGATCAAAAACATTTGCATTATGCAGACTACATTTTGACCTCCCCGGAAATCAACGTGCAAGAGTTTAAGGTTTTGCAAGAGCCCGTTTCTGATCATTTACCATTATATTTAAACTTTTTATGAACGAGATCGCGATGTTTGGAGGGGGATGCTTTTGGTGCACAGAAGCCGTTTTTCAATCTCTGAAGGGGATCATAGCTGTTGTACCAGGATATGCTGGAGGCAATATCTCAAATCCCACCTATGAGCAGGTTTCAACAGGGAGGACTGGGCATGCAGAGGTCACACGAGTTGAGTTTGACTCAGCGCAAGTCTCGTTTGAGGATTTAATGACCGTATTTTTTGCAACACACAATCCAACCACGCTCAATCGTCAGGGAAATGATGTTGGAACACAATACCGATCCGTTATTTTCTACACGAACGAAAAACAGAAGCAAGAAGCGGAACACTATATTGAAAAACTCAAAGCCGAAGGAATCCGTATCGTGACAGACGTCCAACCATTTGTGGATTTTTTTCCTGCGGAGGATTATCATCAAACATACTACGAGAACCACAAGGATCAGCCATATTGTCAGGTGGTGATTGAGCCAAAATTGCAGAAATTGAGAACTCAGTTTCAAGCGTTGCTCAAGTAGGGGGCGGATCCTCCAAGGAGCATGCCCTTCGTTGCGGTGCGATCTTGCTCGTCTGTTTGTCTGCGTTCGCTTTGCTCACCCCATGTGCGAGCTTCGGACATGCGCTCCTCACTACGGACAAACTCCTTGGAGGATCTCTTGATCACTCAAGGTCTAAAATTTTATGTATGAATAAAAAGTAAAAAAGAAAAACAGGCCCATGCTGAGGACCTGTTTTTTATGTCTCTGTCTATTCATTTACGGACGCGTCGATGTTGGAGTGGTTGTTCCCCTGATCGCCTGTTTTGCGGCCTTGAAGTTTTCCTTTGCCTCCTTGAGCGCTTTGTGGAAAACCTCACGAATGGATTTCAGGCTCGCTTCTCGCATGGCGCGAGCTTCCTTTATCGTTTTATGAAAGGTGGAGAATGCGGTTTCGTGTGCGGAGTGGTAATTTTTTCGAGCCGTGGCCAATGCTTCTCGGAATGCCTTGTTCGCTGCTTCGCGTTCTGCTTGTGTTCCACTGCAACGCGTCTTCCAGCTCGCAATGGCCGTATCCACAGCCTCTCGGCGAGCCTTGATGGCCATATCAATAGCGGCACGACGGACGCGTATTGCCTCATCTTGAGTGGTGCGGAACTTGGCATGCACCTCTTTTATCGCTTCCCAACGAGCCTTAGTTGCCGCCTCTACAGCCGCAATATACGCTTCAACCGCTGCTTTCATGGCTGGATTGTCACTGTGGGAGATTGTGTCACGACGAGCCTGGAGATTGATAATTTTTGCATCCATCTCTGCTCGACGATCTGCCCATTTTGCATCCTGATGAGATCGATGTTTGTCAATATCCGCATTTCTTTCTGCTCGCAGTTCGGCTAAACGTGTATCTGAATCTAGGCGAATTTTTTCCACCTTCGCAAGATAGTCCACGGTGCGATTGTCACACGCAGCCTGAATGTGTGTAGGTGTAGAAGTGGCAACCGTTGAGGGAGTTGTTTCTGTTGCAAATGTTGCCACGGGCATGGCAAGCATACTCGCCAGCGTCACCCCACCAACCATTGAAGAAAGGTACTTCTTCATAGAGAAAGAAAATAAAAAATGAATAAATGCGTAAGCTTCTAAACATAGCGTCACGGGCAAAAAATGTTACAATAGAGCTATGACCACCGTATTCATAACATTTTTTGGCAAATATTTAGTCTTTTTTCTGCCAGCGATAGCCGTCCTTTTTTTTCTTTGTCTGCAAAAAAATGCCAAAGTAAAACTGTTTTGGTTTTCTATTATTACCGTTCCCACGATTTTTATTTTATCACGTATCGCGAGCCGTTTGTATTTTCATCCCCGTCCATTTGTCGTGGAAGGGGTCGCACCTCTCATTCCGCATGCGCCGGATAATGGGTTCCCATCCGATCATGCCCTGCTTTCCTTTACGATCAGTGCAATCGTCTTTACGCAAAACAAGAAATG
>VGLT01000094.1 GCA_016866635.1 Candidatus Uhrbacteria bacterium | reverse complement strand
TCAGGTTACCCGTCTTTTTACGACCGCTCCTACCATGCCTTAGCGATTAAGGAAAAATGTGTGTTTGTCACCTCTGATGTAAGGCATCCTAGTAGGGCAAAGAAGTATGGCCATGTTAAGCTGCTAACCGAAATGAAACTGGATGAGTAGGCCATCGGCACGAGAAATTTTTCAGAGAGCAAGACAGGGGAATTATTCCGCGCAGCAAAGAGCACAGTTGCGAGATGATCTTGCAGGAGCAGCATGTCCTGCAGATGTTTTAGCGGCGCTTAGGAATGGTGGGTTGCAACTCGATACCACCGAGTTTCTGAATTTTGGCCTAGATGTTTTGATGGAAGGGCCTCGCAAGATTAAGGTGACCTCTAGCCTGACTGGTTCTGCCGATACAGACCAAGCTGAGACTAAGCTCGATCTCCCCTTTTCTACTGACGGCAAAGTTTCCTCAATGCTTCAAGAATTTGGAAAAGAGGAGGATGTTGAGGGTGGTAAGAAAAAGAAGCTCACACCGACATTTAGTGCGGATAATGACGAGTTGGTTTTTGCGCTGAAGCGCTTCAGTAGCCGTTAC
This sequence comes from Candidatus Uhrbacteria bacterium, assembly GCA_016866635.1. Lineage (GTDB taxonomy): Bacteria > Patescibacteriota > Patescibacteriia > 2-12-FULL-60-25 > 2-12-FULL-60-25 > VGLT01. The sequence continues at coordinate 2,850 of VGLT01000094.1, read as the reverse complement.
AATCCTGCGACACGCAAAGTTGAGACTGAGAAAATTTACAGTGATGTGGAGTTAGATTCCGTGAAAGTTCAGGTTGGTGGAGATGATATAACCTACAACCCAACCTCTTTCATCGTTCATCGAGGTGGCATTGATGGAGGGCATTATGTGACTTACGTTAAAGAACAAAAAACGAACGGGACGACTGCTGTTTGGGCTTGTTACGATGATGGTGATCGCTCTGAGCTTTCGGGAGATACGTTGCCTGCTGAAGCGAAGCAGGCATATGTCGTAAAATATGCAAAGCAGGGAAGGGCGCTTCCCAAAAGCCAAGGCAATGGCACGGTCAATGGTGGAAATAGATGTTGGGCGAATGCTGCTTTTGCCTTTTTGCTGTCGATGGATTCGTTGGATGATGGCAGTCAACATACTAACGTGTCTGTTAGGGATTTGGAAGAGGTTGTTAGAAAGAAGAAAGCGGATGTTTCATCTGATACTTCATCTGATGCGTCATATACCGATAGATTAAATCAAGCCCTGGATCTCCTGATTCCCGACGAAAAAGGCGAAAATAATCTGCAGCGGGTCATTGCCTGTCTGAGTGAGATCGCGAAGGCGCCGGATGATCGAAAAAATATCGACGAGGATTTGGATAAGATGGGTTGCCCGTCAATAGGTACGCTATTTCAAAATGCCGTGCAGAGATATTTGTTGGGATTGATGAATGGCAAAAGCGACAAAACAGCAGAAGCCATTCTTGGGCTACGGAGTTTTTTTGCTGATGAGAGCAATATCGAGATCGTCGGCAAAATTATTGGTGAGATCACTAAAAACGAATCTGAGTTCGACAAGGATCCGCAAGGTTTTTGCACGAATATTATGGTTGTAGAAGGCGTCAAAAAGAAAAGCGGTAGCACAAAAACTAATACTCAATCTTCGTTTGTTACCACCTCTTCTCTTTGTTACCGCGCGATTGAGGAGGGGAAGATGGATGATCTAAGGAGCATTTTACCAACGGCCATAAAAACAGATCGCGATTTGCTTACCAATGTGTTATGTCATGCAGAAATTTGCGGTAGAAAGGAAATGGCAAAAATGTTGGTCGATGAGTTTAAAGCGGATCGAAAGTTGAAATCAAAACTTCACAAAGAATCAGCGGAAGAGATTGTGGAGATGAAGGGCGTGCTAACAGAATTTGATCATCCTTTTTCGCTGGGATCTCATCTTCAAATCGGAGATGATAAGGTGATCACCATAAGAGTTAAGGATAAGGCTGGAGCGACGACAGAACTGAAGATCAAAGACAATCCATTGCTAGATATCGACAAAGACAAAGAAACTGTTTCTGTTAACAAACGGGTTTTTCACGACACGGCGATGAAGTATTATAAAGAAAAGGATCCTGAAAAAGTTAAGAAGGAGCAAAAACAAATCACCGAAGTGCTCAACGTTTATATGGCCGCACCAAGCACAAGTTTCACACCAACTGGTGCCAAAAATATTTCCGGCAGTTCTGTTGATCGTGGACGGACGTAATATCTGGAGAAAAGGGAAGGAGGTAGAATCGTAAGTCGCGCGTGGTTGGCCCTAGGAAGAAAAAAGTTAGGAAGAAAGAAAAGTAAAGACGGTAGTCCGCTGCATTTGTTTGTTGAGTCAGTGATGCGTGAACATCACTTTGGAAATCAAATCCGAAGACTGATTTCGTGCCTCTAAGGAGGTAATCCAGCCGCAGGTTCCCCTACTGCTACCTTGTTACGACTTAACCCCAGTCACTCCTCCTACCGTGTCAGACTGCCTCCTTGCGGTTAGCTCATCCGATTCAGGTAGAAACAGCTTCCATGGCTTGACGGGCAGTGTGTACAAGACCCGAGAACGTATTCACCGTGGCATGCTGATCCACGATTACTAGCAATTCCAACTTCATGAGGGCGAGTTGCAGCCCTCAATCTGAACTGAGATGGCTTTTAGGGATTTGCTCCAGATTGCTCTTTCGCTTCCTGCTGTAACCACCATTGTATTATGTGTGTAGCCCAACCCATAAGGGCCATGATGACTTGACATCGTCCCCACCTTCCTCCTGCTTGTCGCAGGCAGTTTCCTTAAAGTTCCCGGCATTACCCGATGGCAAATAAGGATGAGGGTTGCGCTCGTTGAAGGACTTAACCTAACATCTCACGACACGAGCTGACGACAGCCATGCAACACCTGTCTCCACTGTGTATTGCTACAAAGGCACATTTCTGTACCGGTCAATGGGATTCAAGGGTTGGTAAGGTTTTTCGCGTAGCATCGAATTAAACCACATAATCCACTGCTTGTGCGGGTCCCCGTCAATTCCTTTGAGTTTTAGTCTTGCGACCGTACTCCCCAGGCGGAATGCTTATCGTGTTAACTTCGCCGCCGAAATCTAAGATCCCGACAACTAGCATTCATCGTTTAGGGCGTGGACTACCAGGGTATCTAATCCTGTTTGCTCCCCACGCTTTCGTATCTTAGCGTCAATATTGGCCTAGATAGCCGCCTTCGCCACCGGTGTTCTTCCTAATATCTACGGATTTCACTCCTACACTAGGAATTCCGCTATCCCCGACCAAATTCCAGTAAGGCAGTTTCGATTGCAGTTCGCGGAGTTGAGCTCCGGGATTTCACAATCGACTTACCAAACCGCCTACATACGCTTTACGCCCAGTGATTCCGAACAACGCTAGCACCCTTCGTATTACCGCGGCTGCTGGCACGAAGTTTGCCGGTGCTTTTTCTGTGGATACCGTCATTATCTTCTCCACTAAAAGAACTTTACAATCCGAAGACCTTCATCATTCACGCGGTATTGCTGGATCAGGCTTGCGCCCATTGTCCAATATTCCCCAC
>VGLT01000093.1 GCA_016866635.1 Candidatus Uhrbacteria bacterium | reverse complement strand
GCTTTTGATTGGAATGGGACTGTCGATCATGTGGTTGAAATCGGTACAGTCATATCGTTCGAAAAGAGTCTGGAACTTTGCCGTTCCGGTATTCTTGCGGGACCAAGTTCCGGATTCGCGCTAGCTGGTCTGATCGATTTTCTTAAAGGAGCGAGCGATGCGAATCTTGATCGCTATCGCAACGATGATGGTGAAGTCGTTGCCGTTTTCGTCTGCCCGGATAGTCCGTTCCCGTATATCCAAGAATATTTCGACTATCTTGGAGCGGATTCTTTTCCGCGAATCGAAAACGAACAGCTGCTCAAGCGTCCGATCGCCGCACCTGGCAAGACCGTTTCCGCAGAGGCCAACGAGATCACGCCAAGAGTTGCATACGATTCCATCTACCACAGATCCGTCGACGAAGGATGGAGGTTGGTGAACGCGGGGAAAGATATTCCGCTCAAGGGCGGGGTTGTCGTGTTTGACGTCCGTGATCTCGAAGATTTCGATCATAACCATCTGTCACAGTCCGTTCATCTGGAATACAAAAGCGCCTTGCTCGATCCTATGTCGTTGAAGGATCAAATCGGAGACAAGGTGGCGTATGTGATCTGCGCCAAGGGCAATCGAAGTCGCGTTGTCGCGGATATGTTTATGAAAGCCGGAATCCAAGCGGTGAGCGTTAAAGGAGGAATGATGGATTGGTCATCGAGCGATCTTCCTCGCTGGCGTCCGGAAGCCTGTGTCGCGTTTCAGGCAAAAAGCTGATATGTGCATATTTTGCGGTAATCCTGGAATGACGCATGCGGAAGTTCAAGGAGAGCTATTTTCCATGGGTGTGCCCATCGGCACCGCCTACGCGGTTATTTGGATATCTCGGCTGAAGAAGAAATTTACCAGAGTCGTCGGATATTTACGCTCGAAAATTACGATAAAACATTCATCAGATAAAGAGTAGAATTATGGACAGAATTTTCTAACGAATTCCGGCCATGTATAACGCCGGTTCGGCGATGACGAGCGTGCGAACGTCTTCCACGAGCCCCTGCCACGTCGCTCGCGAGCGACGTGGCCTGCCAAGAATAAAGACTGGGACAGAACGATCTTTTTTCTTGCGGAGGAAAAGCATTTGTTGTTTAATAAAGAAATATGAGCGCACATTATCGTAGCCTCGTGGCCGTGTATGCCATGGTCGTGAATGAAAAGAATGAGATGTTGCTTCTGCGCCGGGCCAATACCGGATATCGAGATGGATTTTATGATATGCCAGCTGGACATCTGGAAGAAAAAGAAACACTACGACAAGCCACGGTACGCGAACTAAAGGAAGAAACGGGGCTCGTCGCGACCGAGGATGATCTTGAGTTTCTTGAAATTCTCCACCGTTTTTCTACAGCCCGCGACTATATCGATGTTTTTTTCCGAGTGAAAAAATGGACGGGGGAGGCAGCCATACAAGAACCAGAAAAATGCGATCATCTGGGTTGGTTTCCGATAGATGCCCCTCCCGAGATGATCGTCCCGCATCAACGAAGCGTCATTCAAGATCGACTGAACAACACGACCTATCGCGAAGTCAGAGAAAAAAATTGATCCATTTTTTGCAGGACAATATCCCACACGATTTTTGCGACCGGGTCTGGCTCGCCCTGAGAGGGGTTTTGGTGCATGTCGATGTACGGGAGGGTATTGATTTCTAGGATCGCCGTGGTTTGTTGCGTAGAGGGGCGAGCAATATCTTGGGCAATAAAGTCGATCCCAATAAGATCCGTCGAGAGAAGTCGCGCCACGCGCAAGAATAATTCTTTATTCTCCTCGTGCATTTGGCTGGTACAAGCAATGATATCGCACCCCGCAGACAGGGTGGCCTTGGAAGAGAGAAAAACTTTTTCTTGTTGAGCCGGAACCCGGTCAAGATGGACAGAGGCGGGATCCACAAGGATCGAGTGGAGCGTAGAGCTTTTTACGGAAGCCGCCGCTCGACGAGGGTCTGTATTTTTTTGTTTGATCAGTTCTCGAATGGTTTTTTGTCCATCACCAATCACATGGGGCGCTACTTTTTGGCAGACAAATACGTGGGTTTGCCCAACCACTGTTGCTCGATACAGATTTCCTGTGACATAACGTTCAACGATATATTCGGGTTGAAAGCGTTGAGCGATATCGATGGCACGATCAAGCGACGCGGTGTCATGAATGGGATAGGTCGCGTGAGCGCTGAGGGATCCATCATTGGGTTTTACCACCAACGGAAAGCCAAGCGTAAGTCCGTAGACTCGTCCGGGTGCTTTGTTTTTAAACCCTGCTCCCTCTGCATGGGGAAGTTGATGCATGTGTAAAAATGTCTTACAAGTATTCTTTGCATCATAGTGAGAGACATCTCCAGAAAACATCGTCAGGGGGATTTCGTGATAATCAAACGTTCGGCCTTGGTATGACAGTCGGTAAGAATTGCTCAAGCGTCCAAAGAGATGTATTGCATAAACCTCAAGTCCTCGTTTTTCTGCTTCTTCAAGAAAAATTCCGGCGCGGTTGGGAAGGGTTGTTTTGTCGACGACCTTGGCAAGTCGCGCGATTCGAAAAAACAACAATCCGTTAAGCAGTCCGTTGGCTATGATCGTATCCCATGACTTGAGCAGGGAATCAGAGAAACATGTTCGTAGACCGCGATCAATCACCCGTGTGAGATGCATCATGCTACGATCGATCCATGATTGCCGTCGACAGGGGGATGGAAAGCAATATTCACACACCATCCGGAAACAGTAGCACGCTCGATAAAAAGAAAACATGAATCTTTCCATTGTCATTTTTTCTCTCTTGTATTATTCTCGAAACACAATACATCACTCCCTATGCTATTTGAATCTGAAGCTGAGGTGTTGGCCTGGTACGAAAAACAAGAACGGATTTTGACGAAGGAGTGTATAGACTCCATTCCTTGGCATGAGATTTCTCAACACCCACTCAACCCAGAAATATTTCCCACCTTACTTTACATGCGCGACGTGGAACGTTTAACCTCTGTCTATTATGACGAGGTTTTGCATACCCCGACCAGCAAAGATCCAGTCATCCGATCATTTATCGACCGTTGGAGTACGGAAGAGCCGGTTCACGGAGACTTGATTAATCGTTTTTTGAATGAGGCCGGTCATCCAACACCAGAAAATTGGTATGATGGGGTCAAGGCCAAGATTCCAAAAGCGTATCGTTGGGAGCAGCGATTCTCTTCCCTGTTTTCTCGTTGTGTTGGTAAGCGATTTGCGGCTGTCCATATGACTTGGGGCGCGATTCAGGAATTTTCAACCCTGACCGGGTATCAACGCATGTGGGAGTTGGCTCACCACCCGATCCTAGAGCGTTTACTCATGGCCATCGCACGTGAAGAAGCGCGCCACGCCTTTTTCTATTGGAGTATCGCTCGCGTCAAATTATTGAAATCC
>VGLT01000092.1 GCA_016866635.1 Candidatus Uhrbacteria bacterium | reverse complement strand
TGATCGTACCTGATACTCTCTTTAAATACGTGAATGGAAAAATTCTCCCGCAGGAACAAAATCATGAACAGGCAACGGTTGTAAAAATGTTGTCGCGCGAAGATGGGTTGATTGATTGGATGCTTTCCGCGTCGGCCATTGAACGAATGGTACGCGCCTATACGCCATGGCCCGGAACCTACACGATCGCGGATGGAAAACGTTTAAAAATTTTTGAAGCCAGGGTTGGCGAAGAAGCAGGGTATCCGCAAATGATGTGCGGAGATCAAACTCTATTGAGTCTGATTCGTGTTCAACCCGAAGGAAAGTCGGTCATGGATGGCCGAGAGTACTTGCGGGGTAAAAAGGCAGGCTCTTGACCAGATGCTTGAGGCTTGCTCAACCCTTTGAGATATTTCTATACGGTTCGATTCGTTTTGTTCGTAGAGTGGCGCTCGGGGATTCGCCTCCCCTCACTTCAAACGCAGGATAAAGGGGTGCGTCCATGCGTATTTTCCGCAAGTCCGGCAGCACAGCCACGGGCGGAAGGAATCAGCGGCCCGCAAAGCAAGGACCAGCAACCTCGCACCGCAAGGTCCGTCTGGGCACGACTCTCCACAACGCGGAACCGAAGGGTCACTCGGTGACTCCCGGGGTTCGCGAGCCGGGTCCCGATGTCATGGATCTGGATGCACCGCTGATCGAGCGGGTGATGAGGGCTGTCCGTAAGAATGAGCTCGACGAGATCCCGAAGCTTATCAAGGAGGACTTGCTCCGGGTTCCGGATGGCGACCGCAACGAACGCTTCCATCGACTGGTGGCATCGTTGGTCGACAGTGGACGAGTCAAGGAGGCCTGCATATGCATCTGGTCCCGTGAGGAGGTGCTCAGCCGGAAGGCGACGCTGGCCGCACGACTGATCACTATCGCGACGTACGTCAGGATGCATTCCAAGGCCAGGATCGCGCTAAAGGAACAGCTGCTGATGTTCATGGGCGAGAGGGCTGAGCAGAGTCGTGATCTCACGGTGATCGAGGCCGTGCTCGCGCAGATCGACGACGACTACTGGACGTCTCGTCTGACGGGCATGCGCGTGGAACTCCTGTCCGAGACAACGGCGCACGCCGCGACCGGTTCGTGATTCTCTGTACCTTGTGAGCGAGTGACTATCATCTCGCATCACCTGAATAAAGCCGACCCCATCTTCTCGCGGGTCGGTTCTTCAGTTCTCCCTAACGTTGAATAACGTAACTAAAAACAACGGTCGTGTTTTTTAGTTACGCTCATTTTTTGAAGACATGATGAGTCCCTCTCCAAGAATGAGGGCAAAAATCCCAAGTGGGTGATTGAGATATGGTGTGAACATGTGGATGACGATGAACGCCGCGATCGAGGCAATTCCTGCAACCCGAATCCATTCAGGATGCGTTGATCGCCATAATCGATAACCCAAACTGATCAGCAACCAAAGCATGGTGACGATTCCTGCGATGCCAAATTTTATCCAAAGATCCATCCACCCCCATTCAAACGCGTAGGTGGTGACTTGGCCGCCCGTAGACGCGAAGCGTGGGTCAAAACTTTTATAGGAGACCGTAGCACCAAATCCAGATCCTACGATCGGACGTTCCTTTATTTTTTCCCAAAGGATTGGGAGGAGCTGCCAACGACTTAAGGCGGCTGGTTCTGCAGATGACGATCTTGCATGAACCATGTCAATCATCGCACGCGGATCACTCTCGGGAGGGAGGATGGTCAGAGCAAAGACGATGATGAACGAGCCTACTCCCACCAAAATAACAGGGACAAGCCTTCGCGACCAGGCAACCAAAAGGAGAATCGCCGCTCCAAGTCCTAGCCACAAACTTCGCGAAAGAGAAATAAACGTTGTTGCTCCTAACAACGAACCAAACCAAACCAGTCCTTTATTTGTTCGAATCGACGAACGGTGCAAAAGAAAATAGGACAGAACAAAAAGGAGAGCAACGATGAAATAGATGTGCGACTGGAAAAAAATGCGATAGGCATGGTCGGTGATTTTTGTGATCTCACCTATTCTTGTGTCGCGAATCCAGACGTAAAACCATCCATGAAGATGTGATAGCTGATGAGAAAAAAGATAAAAGGTGACCGCGGTCTTCATCCCCAACCAAACAAGGCCGGCGAGAACTGGTGCCATCAGTCGATTGACATATTTTGAATGGTGAGCCGCGATATCGATGATCGGCAAAAGCAGAAACCAAACCATCCAGGCATTGGCATCAACAAAAAGAAATTCTCCGTTTTGACGAAACCAGCCCATCAAAAAAGTATAGATACACAGAACAGCCAAAACAAAATATTTTTTTCTTCCAGATAAATATCCGTTCCAATTTTTCCAGGTTGTATTTTTTATTGCCCAAACAAACCAACCCAAAATAAAAGCGATGAAAAACCAAAAGCGCAAAGCAGGAAGAAGATGCCCAAATGAACCTATCAGGTACTCAACTCCAAGAATCCCTAAACCCAAAACTGGGCGATGTACAGTGACAAAAAAGAGAACGACGCTCAGGATCATGGAAATAAAAAAACCGGTGTCTTTTGAAGACATAAAAAATAGTGATAGGACTTCCAGAGCCAAAATTCCCAACATCCACCACCAGAATTCCTTTTTCATACAAGTTTGTGTTTTTGTTTGAGAATATTTTCAGCTGCGCGATATTTCTTCACGCGATCTGGTGTGTATCCGAGGATCGGCCAAGGCACATGATACAACATCGTCGGCATCCAGCGACTCATGGTCCCACCGGTTTGAACTCGAAAAAGAGGTTTGTCGATCCACATCCCTGTTTGTCCACGCTCACTCATTGTCAACCACAGATCCCAGTCTTGAAAACGTTTAAGCGACTCGTCAAAGCCAGGAAATGCGTCTCGTCGGATAAGGGAACTCGTATGAATATAATTCATTCTTTTCAATCGCTCCGCGTCAAATGCAAAACAGGGAAACAACTTCCACCCAAAATAAAATGACGCATAGACATAGGCTGCCTCTGGATGAGCCTGAAGGGTCCCCACCATCTCTTCCAAACACGTCGTCTGTAAAACGATGTCCGCATCGAGGAAGATGACAAACTCCCCTGTTGCATGTTTGAACCCCTCATTTCGGGCCGCTGGCGCCCCTCTATTCTCCTCAAATTGGACTAATCTAAGCGGAAAAGGAAATTTAGTGTCTGGAACCGTGATCGGTACCTCTGAACCATCATCCACGATAATCACTTCAAAGTCCCGGTACGTTTGGCGCACAAGCGAGGCTAAGCATTTCTCAAGCACCGTGGCATGATTAAACACCGGAATAATGACGGAAATCATAGCTTCATCGCCTGTTTTAATTTCATCCAGCGGTCTGTCCAACGAAAATGATTTTCCACGCGTGCTCGACCGGCCTCTCCTAATTTCTGGCGATCCTCCGGATGGTCGATCAGTGCTATG
>VGLT01000091.1 GCA_016866635.1 Candidatus Uhrbacteria bacterium | reverse complement strand
CGGCTCACTCTATCCAGCTAAGCAAAAGAAAAACAACTCGCACTTGCGAGTCGTTTCTCTATGGTGCAGCCAGGACGATTTGAACGTCCGACCTCTTCCTTCGCAGGGAAGCGCTCTATCCAGCTGAGCTATGGCTGCATGTATTGATCTTCAATTCTACCCTCCTCGATCCACTTCTCAATCAATTTTTTGCTTTTTAATTGTTTTATTTTGTATTCGACTTTTCTCGCAAGCGAAATCGTATCACATCCTTGAAAAAGAACTAGTATGACCGGTAGCAGGTTCCTCGTTGATTTCACATGTCCTCTTTGGTGTTCGGACAGCCTTCTTTCCAAATCATCTGTGCTACCAATATAATAACGCCCGTTTGAGGATCGAAGAATGTAAACACCTTGAAGGGACATACTTAACGTCCGACCTAGCCGACACGTCGGCTCGCTCTATCCAGCTGAGCTATGGCTGCGCATTAATACCTTTCGTACGCCGAATACTAACAGTAATTCTTGATAAATACAAGGGTCGAGAACGAGAAAACCGCGACCCACAGGCGAGAGCAGCTGACGTCCGTAGGACGCGGTTCTCTCGTGGTTCGCGGTTGTGCCCCATGTCCGAGGTATGTCGGACCTTGTGGTCTTGCGGGGGCAGTCAGAGAGACTTTCCTTGTCGATTGAACTGCTTGGCACGGATGAGTCGAATCTCTTTCCGGCGATCCTTGGACAGGGTCCAGAACATGTCGCGACCCGGAATCTCGTGGCGATGAATCCTCCCCTGCTTCGCGAGTCGTTCTAGAGCACGAAAGAGATGCTCGAGTTCTGGCACTCCCAGTCGGACGCGAAGCTGAAGCGAGGTTAACTCCTCGAAGTCGTACAGGAGCTGTTCTATCTTCGGACGCAACAGACGCGATGGACGAACGTCAAGGTAGAAGAATGCAATGACCATCACGACCACGACCGCAACGGGGATCAGCTTCGTGAGCATGGTTCACCTCCCTGAATGTCATCAGCTAGCCAGATCGGCGAGCAGTTGTCAAAACAGCCACAAGAAGCAAGCATGCGAGGACGATCGCACCAATAAAATAATATTGTAGATTTGGAACCGTGTGCTGCATAGGTGTTACGGATGTGGACGTACTCGCCTTGACAAGTGGAAACAAATCCGTGCGAATTCTCTGCCACTCGGCATGCTTAAAATTCAATTCTGCTTGCGCACTACGCTCGGCGGGCAAAGAAAAATCCCAGGACTGGGTCTGTGCATGGGAAATGACTTGTTGATATAAATCCAACTCTGGACGATCATCGCAGGTTGGTCCGGCGCATGGCTCTGCCCAGCCGTCAGAATAGGCGGTCGCGAGTTTTACCGCTTCCTGAAGGGTCCTTGGCTTAGTCAATGTGCCAAATTCCAGCTCTAATGCCTTGTGTTTAGCCTTTCGCCATCCTTCCCTGGCAAATGGAGGCGAAACCCAAAAATCCTGCTCATCAGGATATTTTATACCGCGATAAACTTCAGCCAAGTTTTTCCACGCGGCGATGGAATTTGGATCAATTTCAACCTCACGCTGAGCACTGAGCAATGTTTCGTTATTGGATTTCTCAAGATTCTCAAGTCCTTGAGGGATGGTGGGCTGGGCGATGGCTATCACCTACGTACTATAACAAAAACCACTCGACATTAACACCGAGAACCTTTGACAAACTGACCAAGGTCTGAACCGTTGGGTTTTTATTTGCTCCGGATTCCAACTTGATAATCGTGTTGTAATTAACTTTTGCCTTTTTCGCCAACTCATCGCGAGACATCCCCATCTTGGTGCGTCCTTTTTTGATATTCCCTGCGATTTTTCCAATGTTGTAATTTACTTTTTTCATACGGTTAAATTGAGGTTAAGAGATGAGCGATATTTAAATACTATATTACGTACCGGCGCGCGTCAATTTCTGTTACAGTAAATCTTTATAGTGCAAGAGATCGATTGCTCGTAACATCGTTCGTTTTTTTCCTGGCTGATAAATCTGATTGGCCGTCTCTTTTGCTTCTTGATATGCAAGCCATCTATATTGATCAAATTCTGTTTGTTTGACATCAAGCTCATCCGACTGAGCCTGAATAGCGATAAAGAAATAGTGCTTTCCTCTCATTTCAACCGGTGTTCCATCATCCAGGCATAATGCACGAGCATTAAAAAGGCGGGGAGCAAATTCCACATGGTCTTCTCCCAGGAGGATCGTTGTGGGTTCAAAGGATTGAACAAATGTTTTTCCTAATTCCTCCTCCATCTCACGCATCAACGCCTCGTCAAGTGTTTCTTTGTTATCAATCCCCCCTTGTGGCAATTGCCAGAGATTAAATTGCTCCTTATACACAAACAAAATCTTGTTTTTATGCAAAATACAGCCAACCACCTGTGGACGAAGACCTTTTTTGCGGATGGCGTCAATTTCTTGAAATGAAGGCGACGGCATAGCAGGTCTAGAGTTTAGCAGAAAAATAAAAGGAGTGCTTGAGTGATAAACAATAGCCTGGATTTAGTCCAGGCATTGTTTATGGCGGAGAGAGAGGGATTCGAACCCTCGCGGGGCTTTTGACCCCCTAGGAGATTAGCAATCTCCCCCCTTCAGCCTCTTGGGTACCTCTCCATATGTTCGGCATACGCCTCACGGTAAAATCTGTTCCCAAGAGTCTGCCCGGGTGTCTTTTGACACCCGCTTGTACTGCCACTGGCAGTCCAAGCCCTCTTGGGTACCTCTCCATTATGTTCGGCATACGCCTCACGCGTGCGCATAATAGCGGTTCACAGCCAAAAAATCAAGGCTCAGTGAAAAGCTTTATCTGTGCTAGAATTACACATATGTCATCATTTGATATGCCAACACTATCTCGAGAAAATGACAAATCTAAGCAAATGGTGCCTCGCCATGAGGTGATTGTTGATTATGCTCGCTCATCAGGGCCGGGTGGTCAAAAGGTAAACAAGACAGAAAGTAAGGCTGTTTTACGATGGCATGTGGAAAGTTCAAGCGAGTTCACGGATGATGAAAAAAAGAGAATACAGGAGAAGCTGGCAGGGCGAATCAACTCTGAGGGGTATCTCATTGTCGATAATCAACAAACACGTAGTCAAAATCAGAATGTAAAACTTGCCTTTGCTCGTATGGACGAACTGGTCACAGAAGCTCTGTTCATAGAAAAAGAGCGGATTGGGACAAAACCAACGCGGGGAGCAAAGGAGAGAAGATTAGATAATAAGAGTAAACGAGGCGCCTTAAAGGCTCAACGAGGAAATCGAGACTGGGAATAGGCTCTTGAAAATCCTCGTTGTTTTTGCTATTCTCTAACCGCCACTAAGGCGGAGCCGAACAATATGGAGAGGTGGCTGAGTGGGCCACATGTGCCAGCGACACATGAGGCGGGCATCAACAGATGCCCAGGCGAACACGAAGGACGAATTTTCGCGTGAGGCGGAGCCGAACAATATGGAGAGGTGGCTGAGTGGTCGAAAGCAACAGACTTGAAAT
>VGLT01000090.1 GCA_016866635.1 Candidatus Uhrbacteria bacterium | reverse complement strand
CGATTTGCGGTAACTTGCTAATCCCAAGATTTAATTTAGGATTCCCTGCACGGATTTGTTGCAGGTGATAGGAATATCCAAAAAAGAATGCTGTCCTGCCATGGATAAAGGCGTCTAAAGAATCTGGTTGATCTAAGTTCCAGGTATAATTTTTCGTCGAGGGATTAGCAAAATCCGTATAAAACTGGAGGGCTTGAGTCGCTGGCGGTTGATCTAAACGGTCTTGCAAAGCCGGGGGGATTGCATGCAAAGTGATGTCTCCGCGATCGCTTGTCATCTCTGCTCCATTTTGAATCATGAGCACACTTAAAATATCCGTGGACCGCTCGACATTTCTGCCGGTTCCGATGGCGGCTCCTGCCTGTGCAATATTCCCTTGGGCATCCAACTTGGTCAATTTCTCTACCTGTTCTTGAAACTGCCCCCAATGTTCTGGGGGGTTTGGGATCCCGGCCGCGTTCAACAAATCCTTATTATAGTAAAGTGCTAATGTATCAATGGATACTGGCAAACCAATAACACGCGGCTGTAAATCCGTGCTATCTGGTTTTGGTGAAACATTGACCTGACGAATTGTGTCCTGAGTCACCGCATCCGCAAACTGTTCTTTATAGGTTTTAAGTGTGATGGTTGGTTCTGTTTGAAGCTGATAGGTAGATACTTTTTTGATCGTGCCGGTGACGACTCGATACGCCACCTTGGTCGAGGCGGGCATGGGAAGAATCTTTGGCATGTATTCCCCGCCCCAATCATTATGAATCAAAAAGACATCTGGTCCGCGATCTTCCGCCAACGCATTGATCAACTCTTTTTCATATTCCTCCAAGCGCAGACGACGATAATTTAACTGGACGTTTGGATGCAGTTTTTGGTAATCGGATAAAACGGTTTGATATGTATCGATGTCATCAATCACCGCCCAAATATTCATGGTCACCCGCTTGGACGCCTCTTGAGTTTCTGAATCCAAACCCTTGGTACAGCCGGCCCCTAATGACATGAAAGCAAATAAGCATAAAAGCATAAAAGCAATTTTCCGATGACCTGCTTTAATGCTCTCGTGCTTTAATGTTTTCATGAGAGTGATTTTATCACATTTCGTACATCCTTGGCTAAATCTGGTCGATCCAATGCCATAAAAATATTTGCTTTGAGCCAACCTGGGATTGATCCGGTGTCATGATACACTCCGTCTATTTCGCAAGCATACACCGGACGTTTTTTCATGAGTGCCATGACCGCATCTAGCACGATATACTCTCCGCCGTGACCGGGCTTGAGCTTGCGGAGATAGGAAAAAATATCCGGGGTCAGGATGTAGCCAGCGTTTGCGGCCAAGAGCGATGGCGCCTTGTCCGGTCCTGGTTTTTCTACAATACCTTGTAGTTGATGCACGCGCTTTTCAACGCGCGCACCGGGTTCGATCACTCCATACCGCTTGGTCTCCTCCGGTGTCACTTTAACCACCCCAACGACCGGATCTTGATATTTTTCAAACACTTCCAGCATTTGCTTGAGTCGAGGCTTTTTTCCCGTGTACACGTCGTCACCAAACACCACGGCAAACGGTTCGTCACCAATCAAGTGCGCCGCGTTCAAAACCGGCGTGGCGTTTCCATAAGGTCCCTTTTGTCGAATGTATACAAAATTTGCCATCTTGCTGATCTGCTCGACCTGTTTTAACAGCTGTGGCTTTTTCTTGAGTCGCAACCAAGAAATCAATTCACGATTTTCATCAAAGTGGTCCTCCACCGGTCGCTTGGTGTGGCTGGTTACCAAAATAATGTCTGTGATACCTGATGCGACGGCCTCCTCCACAATGTACTGGATCACCGGTTTATCGATGATTGGCAGCATCTCTTTTGGCATGGCTTTGGTCGCAGGAAGAAAACGCGTTCCAAAACCAGCCACGGGGATCACTAATTTACGAACTAACTGTGGCATATATATTTGAAGTAACCAGTAACTAGTAACCGGTAACTAGTAATTCGATTTCCTTAAATTGATCCACGATGAGATCGGCTCCTGCTTGACTAAGCGCGTCCCGTGTCACGGATGTCGTAATCCCTATTGTATAACACCCGGCGGCTTTCGCCGATCGCACGCCGTTGACGGCATCCTCGATCACAAAGCAGGCATCTGCCGGGAGTTGAAGCCTGGATAAAGTTGTAAGATAAATTTCTGGGTCAGGTTTTCCACGCGTCACATCTCCACCTGTCACCATCACGTCAAAATATTGATCGAGGGAAAATTTTTCAAAAAAGATTTGCTGAATTTCTGGGTCGCACGCTGTGGCAAGGGCAACCTGAGGATAGGAGGCGCGCGTCAATGCTAAAAATGCACGTACACCAGGAATAAGCTCTGCCTCCCGACGACTCAGCTCAGACAAACGGATGTTTTTTTTCTTCATCAATCGCTCAGCAGATACACCTGTCGTCTGTTCTGGAAAATGACTCAAAATAAGAGCGGCGACTTCTTGCAAGCGCAACCCTCGGAAGGTTTCCAACATTTCCTGCTTGAGCTCAATCCCATACGGCTCGGCTGTTTTCACC
Organism: Candidatus Uhrbacteria bacterium; assembly: GCA_016866635.1. Classification (GTDB taxonomy): domain Bacteria; phylum Patescibacteriota; class Patescibacteriia; order 2-12-FULL-60-25; family 2-12-FULL-60-25; genus VGLT01. The sequence continues at coordinate 1,060 of VGLT01000090.1, read as the reverse complement.
CATGCCTCCACATGCAGCGGTTCGGAGTTTACGATCACACCATCCATGTCAAAGATCGCGGCTTTAAAATTCATACGACGATACTGAGCAGTTTTCCTGGGACGTATTTAATTTGCGTAGGAGTCTTTCCTTCTAACCACTTTTGTACCGACGTAGATGCGAGAGCTGTTTCTTTTGCTTCTTCTTCTGTGATATCTGATGAAACAACAATCTTGTCGCGCACTTTGCCATTTATTTGAATGACGAGCTCAAACGTATCGGATTGTAGTTTCCCTGGATCATAGGTTGGCCAGCTCGAACGATGAATCGTGTCTGTTTTTCCTATCTGATGCCACAATTCTTCTGCCAAATGTGGTGCAAATGGAGCCAGAATCTTTAGATATCCTTCGCGCATTTCTTCTGGAACCCCACCAACGTCTTGAAACGCGTTCGTCAAAATCATCATCTGTGAAACACAGGTATTGAATTGCAATGCATCGATCCCTTCTGTGATCTTTTTAATGGTTTGATGATAGAGCCGCTCCAAATCGCTTGCTACTTGCTGCGTGCTACGTGCTACGAACACCCCCCATACTTTATCCAAGAATCGACGGACCCCCTCAATCCCATTCGTATCCCAAGGCACCTGCTGGTCAAACGGGCCCATAAACAATTCATACACGCGGAGAACATCTGCTCCATATTTTTGCACGATCTCATCTGGATTCACCACGTTCCCTTTTGACTTAGACATCTTTTCTCCGCCCTGCGCCAACACCAAACCGTGCGAACGACGTGCTTTGTACGGCTCACTCCCCACCTCTTTTGGAATCGCTCCAATATCCCACAAAAACTTGTGCCAAAAGCGTGAGTACAACAAGTGCAAGGTTGTGTGCTCCATCCCACCGTTATACAAATCCACCGGCATCCAGTGGTTCAATGCTTTTGGTGAAGCAAATGCTTGATCGTTTTGTGAGTCACAGTAGCGCAAAAAATACCAACTCGACCCGGCCCAGTTAGGCATGGTGTCCGTCTCGCGCTTGGCCGCTCCTCCACAGGTTGAACATAAAACATTCACCCA
>VGLT01000089.1 GCA_016866635.1 Candidatus Uhrbacteria bacterium | reverse complement strand
CATTTGTTTTTGAATTTGGATGTTGCAAATGGAAAAGGAGGGGTTTGGGGAGGAATTTTCCATTTGCTCCGCTTTTTGTTTTTGGGGAATTGGGGGTGGGCAGAAAACAGAAAAAGTAAACTCAATATTGTCTCGGTCATTTCTCTGCTAGTGTTTGTCCGATGACTACGGAGTCCATCCTCGGCATTCGCCTCGGACATTTCCGCTAGGGCTACTCGCGCCTAGATGTCTAGGTTTGGCGCTTCTCCTCGCCATTGCCCGCCTGCGGGCGGGTGGCTCGGGCGCCATGCTGTTTGGGGGAAGGAAGGAATCCTTCCCCCAGCTTCGGTCTCCTCCTCGCAGTGGTTTGCTAGAGTATTCATTGCTTCCATTCGTTCTGTGGTCATTTAGAGCTTTCTGGCTTCGTTTAACGTGCCTTCGGAGTCCGCCCTCGCACAACCCCCTTTCTCGTTTTCGTATCGGCGTTTTGTGGTGTCGCTTTCGCTTCGGATTTCTGTATTGCAAGATTACGGCGGCGCTCATCCTTTAGTCATGGACGCCCTAGCGGAAATGTCCGAGGCTCAAATTCGTATTGCACACTTGACCCACCCTCCCGTTCGCGTGTGCGCAAAACCCCGCTCGCAAGGACGAGAGGGATGCGAGCGGGGCTCCCTGAGAATTCTCAAATAATCAAATTTATGATAAAATTAAGGTACAATTCAAGTAGAGACCTAACCCTCCGCGAATTTTTCTCGGTGGTATGGTCCGAAGGCCGATCAAGCATAAAAAACCCGTCATGGGGTTTGCTTGATCGGCCGTATAGGGAAACTTATACGTCTCGCGAAAGCGGGAGACCCGTGGCGGGTTTTTTGTATGGGAAACTTATTCTTCATACCTCCGGTCATTTGTCGTTTGTCTTTACCTTTTACTTTTTCAGACAACTTAGCCTGCAGTGTTTGGGAATGACAATGCTGAAGGATTCCATTATACGAAGTAAAGTTTTTCTCATTAACTCTGCTAAACATCCTTCGCTTTGTATTGGTTCGCAAAATTCTATGATGAGGAAAACAAACATACCCAAGATAATCAATGCCACCAGTATATGTTTTGAGGACTATTTTCTTTGGATGCATACTGAGGCGCAATCGCTCGTGCAAAAAGTCTTTGATTTTTTCAAGGCAATTAATAAGCAATTCTTTGTCTGGATGGATAAGAATAAAATCATCGGCGTATCGAATATAGCCGGTGATTTTCAATTCGTGTTTGACGAATTGATCAAGCTTGTCCAGATACACATTGGAAAACAGCTGGGAAGTCAGATTGCCCAAAGGCAATCCAGGAGAGAAACTCTTGATTATATCTTGAAAAAGTCCCATAAGTCTGTCGTCAGGTGTTCTTTTCTTAAGAATGTCCAAAAGAATATCGTGGTCGACGGAGTCGAAAAATTTCCTCACATCCAACTTCAAAACCCACAGTGTCCGGGTATGATTTCGAGACAGTTTAAGCCCGAGGTTTTGCAGTCGTTTGACCGCCCCATGAGTGCCTTTATTTTTTCTCGACGACCAAGAATCAAAAATAAAGATTTTATTCCATTCCGGCTCAATGATCCTGTGGACGGCATGATGGAGCAACCGGTCGCGAACCGATGCCTTATGAATATGGCGGCGTTTCGGATCGCTAACATAAAACGAGACATAACCACTATGCTTGTAGTCTCCGTTTTTCAAATCCTCATGCAATTTAAAAACGTGATCTTCGAGATTTATCTCGAATTCGGCCACATCTTTTTTGTTGGCTTTCTCTTTTTTGAATTCCGTCCAAGCGTCGAACAGGTTCTCCAAGGAAATGATTTTATCGAACATAAATATGGATAATAATACCACTAATAACGTACAGTTGGCTCATCAGACCCCGCTGTTTCAAGCAGTTTATAAATTATACGTCGCTTGGCATGTGCGATGCGAAACGATTCCCAAGAAAGACAGATTTACCATCGGACAAAAAACTGAAAGCCTCTTATTGGACACCCTAACTCTAATTATCACCGCATACCATACCAAGGAACCTCTTCGCAAAAAAGAGATTTTGTCCGAGGCCAATACCTCTCTAGAATGTGCCAAGATTACAATCAGACTGGCAAAGGACGTAAAAGCTCTCGAACAACGCTGGTATGTAGAATATGAAAGCCGTCTTCAAGAAATCGGCAAACAACTCGGAGGCTGGATGAGGCAAACGCAAAACTCGCCCATCAAGTAGGCGAGCTTTGCAACACTTCGGGAAAGGGAGACGCCGAGATTGTCGTTCCGATCGTCGGGATTCCACCTGTTGCCGTTCACGCCGTTCGCGTCGAACTTGCCGAGATTCACGAGGTTGCCGTCGGGGTTCAGGGACGTTTCCTTTTACGCTCTTCCATCTGTTGCAACAGCCCTTCATGCTAATGGGACATGACAAGCTTGTATAAATATGTGCGCACTCCGTAAGATCGATTCACCTGCGCGAGAAAAGCGTAAGCAGTGTAGTTAATTGGCGAACATGATCCGTGAACCATGCTTCATTAGCCATGTTCATTATATCACATCCAATTATTTTCCAAAAAAATTTCGCTTCGTGAAAATCGACTCCCTAAGGGGAGTCGATTTAAAACACCAAAGGATCAAATAACAAAAATCAAAGTTACAATCTGCGGGAAAGGGAGACGCCGAGATATGCGTTCCGAGCGCCGGGACGCCACCTGCGGCCGCTCACGCCGTACGCGTCGAACTCGCCGAGACCCACGAGGCCGCCGTCGGGGCCCAGGGACGACGACCATGTGCGTGTATCTGAAAGCAGACGTTTATTATTAGCATCGTAATATACGGCTAGGTCGTATATAGTTTCTGGAAATGTTTGACGTGTCATCTGGGAGATTTTCAATTCTGCAAGTTCTTTGGCTGCTTTTCTCCAATCCTCATTTACAAGTTCGATCAACTTAGCCTTTTTAGATTCAAATTCTGCTATCGCTTTAGTGTACTCTTCTGGAATGTCCATATCCTTGAACACATCGCTTTTAAGAGTCGCAATGATAACTTCTGTTTGTTCAATATAATTTTTGCCCAGGCTTTCCGGCAATACATCCTTTGAAACCAGAGCCCATCCTGTACGTGGTGATTCTGTTGTAAAACGATCTTCACCAATCCAACTTTTCCAACCATCAGCTGTACTTAACAGATCACCCTTTCCTTCATCTTTCCATCTTTTTGCCACAACTTCAGTCATGGCTTCCAAAGACATAGGTTTACCTTCGGCTGTTTTGTCTACTCTTAATAAAAGCATTTGCCCAAGCTTTTCGGCTCGTTCAAGTTCTTCTACAGAAAACGGAATTCCCGGAACTTCCGCCAAACGCACCCCGAATATTTTTTCAATCTCTTTGGGTCCAAACACATTTTCTTTGCCAAGTTTTTCAATGGCCAACTCAATTTGTTCCGCGACCGATCCCTCAAGTTTTGTTTCCGGTATAGCTTCGGTCCTCTTGGCTTCAGGGTTTGCTTTTTCTGCGGTCTTTTCCTCTCTCTCCGTTCCTTTGCGTTTGGATTCGGCAACTTTCGGTTTGTATTCCACAAGCCTGATCAATTCGCCAAGTTTTTTCCTGTCCGCTTCGCTTTCAAGCTTATTGGCATAATAATATCTTAAGGCCTGCTGGAAAGTGTCGTTGATGTCG
>VGLT01000088.1 GCA_016866635.1 Candidatus Uhrbacteria bacterium | reverse complement strand
CGTCTCGCTTCTTTCGGAAATCAAAATCGGCGTTACCATCGAGGAAATTCTGAATGGGATTGTCACCCGTATTGATTACTCCAAGATCATTCAGGTCAGCCCCAGCTTTGGCACAACCGATCGTATCTTACGATCCCTTGCACCATACGACATCAAACAATCTTCTGACTTCAACCGTAGTCATTATCACGACGGGCGAGATGGGTTCTACATGAAGTTTTACAATTCCTCTCAAGGTTTCGTGATCTATGACAAATTCGATGAGATCGTGACCAATGGCAAGACGAAACTTGAACAGGAAATCGCACGAAAATACAAAGCAGGAAAATGGACAAAGGGGGCATTGCGCATTGAATTATCGTTGCAGAAAAAACAAACCGTCGATGCAACGCTTAAACAATTCTCCGATGCCTATAACAAAGGATTTACTTTGCGTGATGTCGCCCGCACGAGCATCGCTAAAGCATGCCTTCTGCGAACATTCGAAGATGTGTATGTGAAAAATTTTAATCGTCTAGTTCGTCTAGGTGGTCTCAAGGATACCGAACTTCTCCAAATCATCGAGGAACATGCTCCCGATTTTCGTGAACGAGCCATTCTGTACTATCTGGCACATCGTATCCGTGACCACGGATTAAAACCAACAATTGAAGACATGAAACGCAACGCCTCACCTGCAACCATTGGACGTTACAAGAGACTGGCTGAAAAAATTCTTGGCGAGGCAGAAGCGAAAAAGGATGTCGTCAATCCGATCTCATACCTTCACCGCAAACTCACTGCATTTCGTCCCATCCTACCCAAGCAACTCGATGCCATTCTTGGTGGCGTTGCTGATGGGGAGATAAAGCTATAAACTTAACTACATACACCTATATGCCCAGCAAGAAAAACTCATCGAATAACAGCTCAAAATTTATCGTATTGTTTGAAGATCATCCCGTGCGTCGGGCATGGGTTGAAAAAGAAGATAAATGGTATTTCGCTATCGTGGACGTGATCCGCATCCTGACCGACAGTGCTGATCCAGCGGGCTATCTCAAGGATATGCGTCGCCGTGATGTTGAGCTTTCAAAAGGGTGGGGGCAAATTGCCACCCCCCTTTCAGTTGAGACCAAAGGAGGCCGACAGAAAGTAAACTGTGCTAATGTTGAGGGAATTTTGCGCATCGTTCAATCCATTCCATCCCCCAAAGCCGAACCATTCAAGCTCTGGCTCGCTAAAGTCGGATATGAACGCTTACAGGAAACTGTTGATCCAGAATTAGCCGTAAATCGTGCACGAAAAAACTGGAAGATATTGGGGAGATCAGAAAAATGGATCGAAGGTCGTATGCGTGGGCAGGAAGTCCGCAACAAACTCACAGATTATTGGAATGAGCACGGCGTCAAAGAAGGAATCGAATACGCCAAGCTCACGAACGTAATACACAAAGAATGGTCAGGGATTACTACGGGTCAGCACAAACAAGTGAAGGGCTTACGCAAAGGCGATAACCTGCGCAACAACATGACGGAGGCCGAATTGATCTTTACGGCACTGGCCGAACTCTCAACAACGCAGATCGCCATCACTGACCAAGCGGATGGATACAAGAAGAACGAGCAGGCGGCTAAAAAAGGCGGATCAATCGCTCGTGGGGCACGCCAACAACTCGAACAGCAGACAGGTAAACGCGTCGTCAGCCCCGACAACTTCTTGCCAGAAGACCAACAGAACAAACGCAAAAAACTAAAATAGCGACTATGGAGAAATCTGTTACCTACTTCCGTGTATCAAGCACGGAACAGAAGCAAAAGGGTTACTCCCCAGACGCTCAAAAACGCCTGCTATGGAGCTTTGCCCAAACAAACAGGTTTGATGTCGATATGGATTTTGAAGACACGGAAACGGCTGGGCGGGCTGGGAGAACAAATTTCATGCGAATGTTGGAGTATGTACGTGAAAATAAAATCAAACACATTCTCGTGGAAAAAACCGACCGTTTACTGCGCAATTTCAAAGACTACACGTTGATCGAGGATTTGATGAAGGAATGCGACGTGACAATCCATCTGGTCAAAGAGGGCGTAAGCATGAGCAAGGATTCGACCTCCAACCAAAAATTCATGTTTGGCATCAAGACATTGATGGCGAAAAACTTTTTGGACAATTTGAGTGAGGAAACCAAGAAGGGACAGATCGAAAAGATTGAATGCGGCGAGTACCCATCCAAAGCTCTCCTTGGGTATCTCAACGTCGTTGATCCGCTTACTAAAAAGAATGTGATCGTCGTGGATGAGAAAAATAAACCGTTGGTGCAGGCGTTGTTCAAACTGTATGTCACTGGCAACCATTCACTGTTGAGCCTCATCACGACCGTGGAAGGCATGGGGTTAACATCCAACATTCCAAATGGAAGAAAGCTGAACAAGACATCGACAGCCAAACTCTTACAAAATCCGTTCTATATTGGTTATTTCCGTTGGAACAAAGAAACTCACAAGGGAGAGCATGAGCGTCTTATTGATCCAGACCTCTGGCAAAAAGTGCAGGATGTATTGAGCGGTAAACGATTGAACAATGACAAGAAACACAATCTGATTCCCTTTGCCTTCAAGGGCATCTTGACCTGCGGCGAATGCCAGCGAGGCATCACCGCGGAGCTCAAAAAGGGTCGCTATGCTTATTACCGATGCACAAAATACCAAACAAACTGCTCACAGCCAGCCGTAAAAGAAGAAACACTCATGGAACGGGTAGGAGTCCTGCTCGATTGGCAAATGAGTGACGATGGTCTTGCCTACGTTGTAGCTGGGCTAAAGCAATCATTGCAGGAAAAGCGACAATGGCATGACACGGCATACGAAGGCATGGTTGAAGAAAAATTACGGCTCAAGAAGCGTCTGGATCGCATGTACGAAGATCATCTCGATGAAAAGGTCAGCGAGTCACTCTATTTGAGTAAATCGAAAGAATACGAAACACGCATCGAAAAATTGGAAACAGACATTGCCAAGCATGACCGTGCAGACATCAATTATTACGATTTTGGCCACAAGATTTTAGAACTCGCAAAAAACGCCAAAAAACTGTTCGAAATGGGAACCTCTTCGGAAAAGCAAGAATTTCTTCGTTACCTGCTATCGAACTCGACATTAAGAGACGGAATCCCGAATTTTACGCTGAAACAACCGTTTTTACAGATCGCAAAACGCTCTCCGTTAAGAGAGCGTTCCGCGTGGGGTGGCTAGAGGGAATCGAACCCTCGCGACCGCTGCCACAGAGCGGTGTTCTGCCATTAAACTATAGCCACCGTTGCTTGCTTAATGAAAAGCGAGCAATTTATACCTTAAATTTCTATCCTTGGCAATAGTAATTCTTCATTACACATTACTCATTATCCGGCGAAGCCGGACCCGACTCCACCGGGCCCATTCTTTTTTTACTTCTGACCAAACCTCTCAAATGCACGTAACACCTCCATCGGGAGAGCAAAAACGATCGTATTAGATTCATCGCTCGAAACATCGTTAATGGTGTTGAGTGTGCGTAGGTGAAGCGCGCCTGGACTGGAAGCAAGAATTTCTGCGGCGCGGCGCAAATTTTCTGCAGCCGCAACTTCTCCTTCAGAGTTAATAATGACGGCACGGCGCTCTCGCTCTGCTTCTGCCTGTTTTGCAATGGTGCGCTTCATGTCTTCTGGCAAGGCGATATCCTTTAATTCA
>VGLT01000087.1 GCA_016866635.1 Candidatus Uhrbacteria bacterium | reverse complement strand
GCAAGTGGAACGTGAGTTGATTCAGGAATTGGGACGCGAACCGCTCCCAGAAGAAATCGCGGCAGAAATGGGACAGGAACTCGATAAGGTGCGACATATCATCAAGATTTCTCAGGATACGGTTTCTCTTGAAACTTCTGTTGGCGATGATGACGAGGATTCAACACTAGAAGACTTTATTGAGGACGTAAAAAATGTTACACCTGATCGTGCGGCCGCACTTCAACTCTTGCGTGATTATGTGAAAGATATCGTGAAAGATTTGAACCCACGTGAACAGAAGATCCTCGAAATGCGATTTGGTCTTACGGATGGGGTGAGTCACACGCTGGAAGAAGTGGGTAAAGAATTCGACGTCACGCGTGAGCGTATTCGTCAGATTGAGGCGAAGGCGCTTGAAAAGATTCAACAACACCCGAGCATCCGACGTTTGGCGGATTACTAAAACCGTTTCAGCAATGCTGAGGATGTATTACGCCTCGAGCGCAGAAGGGGTACGGTAGATGGCACGAAGTACTTCTAATCCTACGTGAAAACGTTTTTTGACGGTTCCTATAGGAATCCTGAGCTCGTCGGCAACTTCTTGTAGCTGATATCCGTCGAACATATGAAGTCTCAGGATGATTCTCGACCTTTCTGGTACTTTTTCTAGAATTCGCAGAAAATCGTGCGTCCTTTCCCACTCGCGTTGACCACCCTCGTGCGAGGGCAAATCATGATCAACAAATGCATGTTCTGGTTTACGCGCCCGCCTTCGTACAAGGTTTAAGGCAGTATTGTGAGCAATGCTGCATACCCATTGAGAAAGGGACTCATGCTTGTTTAAATCACCTCTTATCAGTGCCTCGATAGTGCGCGCCGTTGTTTCCTGGGAAATGTCACTGATTTCTGATTCACTCAGCCGTCTTACCGTTTTTACGATGGTTCCTCGAATGCGTTTTTGTATTGCTTCTGATGCAATCTCGTCAATCCATCTGTGGATTTCTGGAGAAAGAGATGTTTTGGGGATTTCTCTTCTATCCATCTTTTGTAGAGTTGTGTGGACCTCTTCAGGGCTTGGAGGAAGAAAGTATTCTAGGCGTTTTTTAAGCATAGATAGGTCGATTTTAGCATGCGGGACAATTTAAGTTAAAAAACAAAACACAGAAGCCCACCCTGATCCATCTTGCCAGGTGAAAAAATGGGTGCTAATATCCGCTCACGTTCTTTTTAATTTATTCCGAGGTAGCTCAGCGGTAGAGCAGAGGACTGTGAACACGCCTTATTCTTAGCTTTTATGCTATGAAGGATAAGCGAACCTATGCCAGTCGTGCCGATTATCTGAAGCGAGCAGTTGCTAAACGTCGGAAGAAAATTCGAGAAATGGCCGTCGAATACAAGGGCGGATCCTGCCAAGTATGTGGATATCACCGTTGCTTGGGAGCTCTCGAATTCCATCATCCGGATCCTTCCAAAAAGGATTTCAGTATTTCGATGGATGGCTTGACTCGCTCATGGAAGAGGGTCAAATCCGAAATCGAAAAATGTGTACTCGTTTGTGCGAACTGTCATCGCGAGATTCACGCCGGCTTAACGCAGCTTCCGACGGTAACGTCGGAATGAAGATGAGGTGAATTGCTGGAAGCCTACGATCATCAATCGGATGATCACGGTAATCAGCAGCCAAGATCCGATCTATAATCGGATAAGGTTCAGAGACTATCCCGTAAGGGAGTACTCCTATTTGGAGGAAGCGCCTCACGTCCTGACAATCAGGATGAAGATATAGTCCATCCCTTTTGGAAACAGAAGGACAAATGTAATCCTTTGGTCGTGGGTTCGATCCCCACCCTCGGAGCCACGTAAAAACCACACTTATCAAGTGTGGTTTTTTCGTTGTGGCTCACGTGGGGCAGCCATGCAAAATCCACCTTTGCAAGAGGTAGATTTTGAGATAAGCTGTTTTGCATGAAAACTACTTATCTAGCGATTTTTACAACGGGAAAAGACACGCTCGAGAAATTTAAAAAGATGTTGTCGAGTGAAATGACACCAGAAGAGAAGATGGAAATGGAAGCGATTGCGGATCGATTTTGGAAAGATCCAAAATCAATTACTGAACCAGATCTTCAAAAGATGAATCGTATGTCAGGCAAACAGCAGCTTATGGATGGACTCGAGGGGAAATTAAAGTCGTTAGTTGATCAACATTTCAAAATGGACGGAGAGGAAGTTTCTTGGGGGATGTTAGATGTGATGACATCGGAAGAATTTTTTTATAATCTCAATCCAGACGAGAGCATACCTCTTTCGAAAAGGATAGACTTCGAATTGCTTCCTCAGGAAATTTTATTGCCAGACGGCACCTGGATTGAAGATCAATCAAAAAACGTGCTCAATGAGTATAGAGCTGGTCATCCTTATGCATTTTTTGTTGTTGATGAGTAAGATGCATGCTAAATGGGCCCATTCCTGTATTTTAAAGTATGCCTCTAAAAACTTTGATCGAGGTTCTAACTCCCTCCACGATAGAGAGCCAACAAAATCCACCTTCGTAAGAGGTGGATTTTGCGATAGGATGAATTTACATGATCAAAGAATACATAAAATATCTAAAAGATAATCCGCAGGAGTATTGGTTTAAAGCTAAGCTCTATGGTTGGGGTTGGACGCCAGCGAAATGGCAGGGATGGGGTGTTATTGTTCTCTATCTTTTACTCATCGCAGGCCTCGTGCTCATCAGAGAAAAGGACATCCCGGGAAACCCTGATTCAGGGAGTAATTTTCTGACATCCGCATTACCGATCATTGTTTTAACCATCCTCCTCGTTACTATCGCCTACAAGAAAGGAGAAAAACCACGTTGGCAATGGGGCTTGCCTAAGGAGAAGAAGTGAGGTATTATCGGTCGATTCTAAAGACTATTGATAAACCCTATGCCTTACGCAAAAAGAGATGGTTATCGTGGTGCCTCAAAAGGCGGCAAGCGATTCGGTGGCGGAGCTTCTTCTTGGAAACGCGATGATCGTCGTGGTGACTTTAGCCGTCCCATGATGCATTCGGCGACGTGTGCAACCTGTGGTACGCACTGTGAAGTTCCATTTAAACCAAACGGTCGCAAGCCGGTTTATTGCAGTAATTGTTTTGTAAAGGACGGCGACTCGGCTCCGAAGCGTTCTTACAGTGATTCATCCGATCGATACAGTAAGCCTCGAGAAGATCGTGGATCCTCTCAAATCGACAGTCAGTTGCGCGAGATTCAATCCAAGCTCGACGCGATCATTCGCGCCCTCAACGTTTAAAAAACGTCATGGAATACGGCAACGTCATTGTTCGTTTTAGTGATGTTACTTTTGCCTATGATGACGATTATACAGCCCTTGATGAGGCTAGTTTTTCCATTCGTGAGCATGCAAAGATCACACTCATGGGGCAGAATGGCGCAGGGAAAAGCACGATTTTTAAATTGATCACGGGAGAATTGAAACCAACGGGCGGACAGATTCATCTTCAAAAAGGGGCAACCATTGCCACCGCATCGCAGGTCATGGCACGTGAGCGGATGGAAGACACGGTACGGGTATTTTTTGAAAAGGCGTTTTCCGAAACAATGTATGATTTGGATAAACGGATCGCGGATGTGCTTGAGACGGTCAATTTGATTGCACCGCTTGACAAAACCATCAAAGAATTTTCTGGCGGTCAGCAAGCGCGACTGCTCCTCGCCTTTGCATTGATT
>VGLT01000086.1 GCA_016866635.1 Candidatus Uhrbacteria bacterium | reverse complement strand
GCGCCCATTTTGATCAGTTCATGAATATATCCCATGCGTGATTCATAAATTGGATCATGAATTAAGGACGTTCCGTGACATTGCGTCGCTAGCAATCCAAACGGCGCTTGTAAATCTGTAGGAAATCCGGGGTACACCCGCGTGTCCAACGTAAACGCATCGAGCCGTCCGCTACTTTGAACGCGAAGAGATTTTTTACCGAGCGTAAAGTTCACCCCTGCTCGTTCTAATGCATTTTGAATGGCATCAAGATGCTCAGGGATCACCGGAGACATTTCAACATCCCCATGGGTCAATGCCGCGGCAACGGCAAACGTCCCAATCTCAATGGTGTCTGGAATCAGAGTCCATGTTTTTGGAGCGCGCAACTGCGTCACTCCGGTAATTTCCAAGTCATGGGTGCCGATCCCCTTGATCTTGGCTCCGGCCGCATTCAAAAATTGACATAATGCCTGTACGTGAGGCTCTGCGGCGGCAAGACGAATAGACGTTTTTCCTTTTGCTAACACCGCAGCCATGATCACATTTTCCGTTCCCGTAACGGTAAAATCTTTTAAAATAACGTATCCACCCTTTAGACCTCCTGATTCAAGATACAGCGACCCGTCTTCATCTCGCTCTACCTTCGCACCCAATCTACCCAACGCATACAGATGCGTATCGATCGGGCGGTTGCCGATATTGCATCCCCCAGGTTCGGGGACAAAAATTTTTTTGAATCGCGCCAACATCGGACCGAGAAACAGTACCGAGAAACGGATGCGTTTCATCTTTTTCTTATCCAGCTGTTTTGGATCCAGATCTTTTGTATCGATCGTGAGCTCATGCGGACCCACCCACTCAACCTTGGCACCCATACTCTGCAAGATTTCCAATAATAACAGCGCGTCCGTAATGCGCGGAACGTTTTTTATTCGCATCACCCCTTTCACGATGATGCTCGCCGCGATCAAGGGAGCGATGGAATTCTTAGCTCCCATAATCGGCACTCGCCCACGCAAATGCCTCCCTCCCTGAATGACCATTTTCATAGAAACAAAAAATAACGTTAACTTGGCTGAAGATTGTTTCTGAGTGTATCCTGTACTCATTAACCTGTCGAGCACATGTCACATTATACCCCTCCCTTGCATCGACGCATCCTTCCTTGGCTGTTTTTTTTGATTTTTCTTGCTGTGGCACCGGTACTGCTCCTGTATACGGCAGGGTATCGATATAATGCAAAAAAGAACCAGCTAGAGCGAAACGGCACACTGATTGTGGATTCGACTCCGAGCGGAGCCACGATCTTTATTGATGGACACACGACCCATGAAACGTCTCCCGTGACATTTCTAAATATGGCTCCCGGTTGGCATAGACTAGAACTAAAAAAACCAGGATTTCACCCCTGGAAAAAGACGATGGAAGTTCGTGCCGAGCAAGTGAGCTTTGCCAATGATATTTGGTTGTGGCGCGAACACACACCATCCCTTGTTCTCGAAGGCGATTTTCGCAGCAGTACTCCCAACCCGCTCCAGGACATGTTGGCTCTCATCGAGCAATCTTCTTCCAGTTCCGCAAAACTCTGGTACTGGTCACCAACCCAAACCCCACCCATCCTGCAGCAGATTCCCTCTTCTACAGTTGATCGTCTTTCTCCTCTGCGCTGGAATGCGAGGGGGACAGCGCTGCTTGGAGGAGGGATCACGATGGAACAAGAAACCTGGTGGAGCAAACCTGTCGAACATGCACGCATTGATCTTTTGCCGCGAGCGATCTATCACTGGCTGGACCAGAGCGCGATCGGTTCAAATGGACGCACACAGTTTGTGCTCGATGCTCGTACACAAACATTCACCCAAACCCCTCTTGTTCCTCCCACCCTTTCCACCAGCAACCATCTGAGTCTCAAAACGGAAGCGACCTCCTCCGGAAGACTGCTCGTCGAGCGATCGATTCGCACCCATGCATTTGCGCTCCCGCCCGGAAATTGGAATTTTGGAGATCTGCGATCTCCGTACGTTTTGTTAAACGATGGAGATCATTGGCTTGCCGTGCACCCACGTTCTGATCAACCTCATCAAGGAGAGATACGTGGCGATCGACCACGGTGGTTTGACGGTGCCCGCCAACCGACGGCTCTCTTTCTGAGTCCACGCGAAGTGTGGGTTTGGACCATTGGAAATGCTCCGCTTCTTCTTTGGCGCCAAAGTGAACCGCTCGTGCAAGCGGTCTGGCATCGGAGCGGACAATACATTTTTTTAGCGGACAAAACTCGGCTATCCGCCATCAGCCTCAACGACCACTACGGCCGGATCGTGACCACGCTGGCTGAGTTTGATGACATTGTTGATATGGGACTTGTCGGCCGCGACCTCTACATCGCCGCAACAAAAAACAATCAACGCGGGTTGTGGCGCATGCAGGTGGAGTAAATGATTATTTCACCTCAAATTGTTTTCGTAGCCAGTGGTCATGGTCGAAAGAGTGAACCGTGAGATAGAGGGCTTCAAAACGAATTTCATATCGAGTTCTCAAAAGATCGAGAATATCCTGGCACTCGTATGGATACACCCAGACGCTATCTTGCAATCGATGAAAGTTCAGTGAACGCAGAAAGCGACGGACTTTTTCACGAATGAATTTGCGTTTTTCCGGGATATCAAAAATGAGTAGTCGCCACTTCTTATCCCATGTTTTTGGAATTTCGAGCTGCTTTCTCGCAAACTCATACGCTCTAAATTCATCCCAACCCTTCTTGGAGAGATGGATCTTCCATTGAGTACCCATCTGTCGTGCAACAATCCATCCCTTTTTATCAAGTCGGAGAACGGCTTGTCGAACAGATTTATAAGAATAGCGTTTTTGATATTCCTTTGGAATAAGATGCACGATCCCCGGACACACCATGGCAACTCCCACGGCTCCCACAACCGCTATTCCCATACCCACTCCCCTAAGAACATGCTTTGCAATCTCTCCATACGAAATTTTGCTTTTCACTATGTTCTTTTTCCTTTGCATTTCTTCATTCTACAAAAGGCACGTAGATTTTGCTATAGCAAAATCTTGAAGACATTCAATCTTTATAAATTCTTTAATGATATCTTGGATCTAAAAGATAGTCTGAGATATAACCAGCGTATTTTTTACGGATATCTGGAGGGAGTTCCTTATAGCAACCAAGCCTGCCGCGGCAAATCGATGAGTTACAATGACAAATAAGATCACCTTCTGTCATACCCTCTTCTCCAAACTCCCAGCAGAACATGCCATAATCTGGTCTCACTTCTTCCCCTTTTTTGATATCGCGAAAGGCAACAAAAGAAGTACGGTCTTTAACTCCCAAATTCGGATCACAGGAATGACAGAGACCCCAACAGATATTCCCCTCTGATTTTTTTGGATCAATTCTTAAATGGTGATCAATCGGAATTGAATAGATCGTTCCTTGGGAAACGATCGGTCCGTAAGCCGTAAAAACAATTTCATCTTTTTTAAAATCTTTTTTAGCGAACAGACTTCTGCCATATCTCCCCGTATCTTGTAGCTCAATATATTCTGTTGGATGCATACTATTCTTTAAAATCAAAGCTATCTATATCTAATCGCGAGTAGTCATACAGGATTTTTTCTTCCAGATCATAATAGCAATCTTCAAATTTATTTTTTTTGTTAGATAGTTTTAATGGATTTTTTTGAAAAAGATACACCTCGCTCTTCAATGGCTTACCTGGATAGCCCTGAAGAACCCAATGTTCTGTACCGGAAATAAATCGATTATTAAAATGAAG
>VGLT01000085.1 GCA_016866635.1 Candidatus Uhrbacteria bacterium | reverse complement strand
TTTTTATCCGTCGGAATTGGATTTATGCTTGTCGGTGTTTTTGTGAAAGATGGCTGGAAGGTAACCACCGCATAACAGATGAGAGCAAATGGACCTGACCCCCATAATGTCCATGTGATACTATTTCTTTCATGCTCATCGGTATTGAAGCCTCACGCGCGAATCGACCGCATAAAACAGGGGTTGAGTGGTATGCGTATCATTTGATTCAGCATCTCAAAAGACTCCCGGAGGCCGCCGCACATTCGTGGTTGTTGTATGGTAATACCCCGTTGACCCATGGATTAGAAAAGGGCCCATCGCATTGGCATGAGCGCCGGTTGGCGTGGCCTCCCAAATATCTTTGGACCCAACTCCGGCTTTCGTTGGAAATGTTCCGTCGCTCTCCCGATGTGTTGTTTGTGCCGGCGCACGTTCTTCCGCGTATTATTCCCAAACGCACGGTCGTGACGATCCATGATATTGGTTTTCATCGCTTTCCTCAACTCTATAAACCTCGTCAGGTGGCAATCCATGAAGTCACAACGCGAGATATCGTGAAGCGTGCCAGTCGCATTTTGACCGTGTCGGCTTTTTCTAAGCAAGAATTGATCGAGGGATATGCCGCAGACCCAGATAAAATTTTTGTGACGCATCTGGGCGTTGATCACGATCGCTTTTATCCAATAGAACAGGAGGAGGCGCGTACCTATCTCGGCCGCTGGCAGATCGAGGCACCTTTTTTTCTGTACATCGGACGTTTGGAGCGCAAAAAAAATGTCACAACGCTCATCGAGGCGTTCCATCAATTCAAATCATCGCGATCAGGGGATGAGACACAGCTTGTTTTGGTCGGTATTCCTGGCGGGGGATATGAAGAGATTGAGCGCGCGATCGAACGGAGCGGTTTTGCTGACAGCATTCACATCCTTGGGTACGCGACCGAGAATGAAAAGCGCGCGCTCTTGTCATCTGCGACCGCGCTCGTCCATCCAGCTTGGTATGAAGGGTTTGGAATCACGCCACTTGAGGCGATGGCTTGTGGGTGTCCGGTGATTTGTTCGCGGGCCGGATCACTCCCAGAAGTAGAGGGGATTGAAAATGCGTTGTGGTTTCAGCCGGGGGATGCCGAGGCGATCGCACGCAACATGGACCATGTTATAAAAGATACGCTTTTGGGAATTCATTTGCGAGAGCGTGGCTTGGCTTGGGCTAAGCAGTATCGTTGGGAGAAGACAGCGGAGGAGACGTTGAGATTGCTTACAGAGTGGTAGCCTGGAGCATATGTTGGAAGAAATAAAAAGGAGTCTGGCCGAGTGCGGTCTCTCACAAAAAGAAGCAAGTGTGTATTTGGCGATGTTGGAATTGGGAGAGGCGAGTGTGCAGGATATTGCAGAAAAAGCCGGGGTCAATCGTTCGACCACCTATCTCATGATCGAGTCGCTCCAGCGTCGAGGATTGGTTTCTCAGTTTGAAGATGGAGCAAAAACACAGTTGGTCGCAGAAAATCCTGAGCGACTTATCGCGAGCGTGGTCGACGAACTGGCCGGCGTGGAGGCAAAGAAACAAAAGTTGCACGAAGCGCTTCCGCATTTACTCGCCATGTTCCGTTCCGGCGACAAGCCGATCGTGCGATATTTTGAAGGAGAGGAATCCCTTGGAATGGTGAGACAAGAGATTGGGCAAACGCGTGAACCGATTTGGGAAGTGTACGCGGTAGACGAGGACTTGATTGCCGGAGCAAATACAAAAGGTGAAGAGCGAATTCAAATAACAAAACGGCTAACAGGGCGAGCGATGATGGCGATCAAGCCTGGATGCATCCCACCATATTTTGATCGGCGTGGATTTGAAGTGAGAGAAATTGGATATGATACGTGTCCGTTTTCTGGCGACATTGTTATCACAGGAGAGAAGCTCTTTGTGTTTACCTCTGCCCCAAGAGGATTGGGAGTGATCGTGGAAAGTAAAGAGATCGTGGATATTGTGCGTGCACTGTATGACGCGGCATGGAAAACCGCAAAGTTATGGAATCCACCTGAGGGGTGGGGTAAATAAAGATAAAAAGCACGACCCCGCGAAGGGTCGCGGGGCGTCAGAGATATTCAGTTTTCTATTGCACCAGCTCCGCAGTTTGCCTGCGGGGGCCACATCCAGCATCTTTCGACGAAGGGCGTGGTGTAGTTCAGGTCTGCCATTGCTTCATACTCCGAAGCGCAGACCTTCTTCACGAAGGCTTGACCTTGCGGTCGTGTTGAAGCGCGGCCTTCGTGAGGTGGTCCGCGCGATATGGGTTGAGTTGATGACTTTCCTCCTGGGATTGCCATCAACGAATAAAGTATAACACATTCATCCACAAGATTTATCCACAAGAAAATGGTAGAATGTCTGGCATGGTCATGTTTGCAGGAGAGGCGGCTAGAGTTCAACGGCGAGCTGCTCGCGGTTGGTTCGATGAAGCTCGGAGAACAACAGATCCCGAACTGACTCCAGCAGAACAGCGAGATCGGGATATGCGCACATCGATGTTGAAAGAGTTTGATCCAAAAAATCCTGAGAAAATGTTGATCAAACTTTTACAGCATATTACAGATGCAGTGGAACAACGAGAAGAAAAAGCTGAAGTAGGGTTTCGTGGGATTGAAGCAATTCTTGAAGATGATGTTCTACGCAATCGCCTGTTTGATGCATGGAAAGATAAAAAAGAATCCGGTATCAAACAACATGATGTTGAGTGGGTATTGAATAGATATCGTATTTTTTTACGCCACCATGAGGCTTGGCCTAAGATGTTGGCTGCTAGACTTTTTCCTCAGGAGCTGCGCGGTCTCTATATTGATCTACTGGCAAATAAACATTTTTTTCTAGATGAGGAGGTAGGGGTTCAAGAGGATTTAAAAATAGCCCGAAGAGGTTTGCGAGATATATATTCGTCAGAACCCTTATCAGGGAAGCAGACAGAGTGGGGACTGATTGGTCTGCTTCGTTACGGCCCCGGAGTTTATGCTGGAACCTTTTCAAACACACCAAAAATTTATATTGCTCATACTCTTCCAAAACAGGATTTATATGGAGCTTCTGAAACAAAAAAAGCGGATATTGTGTGGCGTTTGCCGGGATATCAGATAGTTGATTTTTATGGATTAAAATCTACGAGCGAAACACACGTAGGAGAACTCAATGTCATTGGCCCGGAGGTGCGTTGGTGTTGGGAGCGAATTGCCAATCCAGATCACGACATGAGTCCCATGGAGTGGAATGAATGGAAGATTCGGTATCGAGCATTGATAGAGGATCTTGCAAAAGAAATGATTCAGTCGACTGGCGCAAAAGCCGACAAAGTTAGTGAATTTCAATCACTCCTTCTTCCCCGTGTAAAACGTCGACAAGTAGAGATGATAGCGCAGCCTGACTTAGATGGAGCGTTTACTTTAGAAAAGATGCGAGAGAAATGGCCCGTAGTTTTGAAGTCTTTTCCTGATTTGGGAAACGTTGTTGGTCTCGAGGTCACTGTAGAAAATTTTAATGCAGCAAAGCTCGCATTTGAGCGTTTGTATGCTAAGCAACCAGATCTGCGTCTCTGGCAAGGATGGATCAAGATGAAGCGTCGGAAAGCCAGCTAACTTCACGCTCCTGATTTTCTTTGACGGAAATTTTACACTCGATCACGCTTGGTTGTTTTTTTAACCACGGCTCGACGTTCTCCGGCCATTCAAGAGCGATGATCGTCTCTGGTTCCTGCAACTCTTCTTCAAGATTGAGTGGGAGTAGGTCTTCAGGTTTTTCAATTCGATAGGCGTCGACGTGGACCAGTCGGGATAGCGGATAGCTTTTAGCTTTTAGCTGATAGGTTCGGACTAAGGAAAACGTGGGAGAGCGGGGATGGTCTTTGGCGCCAAGTTTTTTTGCGAGC
>VGLT01000084.1 GCA_016866635.1 Candidatus Uhrbacteria bacterium | reverse complement strand
CGCGTTTAAAACATTGGATCGCGAGTTCGGCATTTTCTTTAAAAAATTATTTAATGGTGGAGAAGGAACATTAGTCGAGTTGGAGCCAGAGCCAGAGACAGATGAAGAGGGGAATGTGATCGAAGAGGCTCCAGAAGGCGCCGTCGCAGGGATTGATATTCAGGCCACGCCACCGGGGAAACGATTTAAATCGATCAATCTTTTGTCTGGTGGGGAGCGCGCACTGACTTCGATTGCGTTGATCTGTGCAATCATGGCCACCAACCCTTCCCCGTTCGTCGTGTTGGATGAGGTGGATGCAGCGTTGGATGAATCCAACTCACGCAAGTTTGCAGATATCATCGATTCCTTGGCAGACAAAACTCAGTTTGTGGTCGTGACCCACAATCGCGCGACTATGATGCGCGCAAACGTTCTTTACGGAGTTACCATGGGAGATGACGGAGTGTCACAGTTGTTATCGGTGAAGCTGGAAGATGTCGAAAAAATAAAGCAGAAACAACTCGCGTGATATGCGCTTTGAATCCAAACTGATTAAATTTTTGAGAGATATTTCAAAACCGCCAGGACGGATTGAAAAACATAAGCTTGATTTGATCAACGCCTTGTCGGTATTGGTGAAAAATACCCTGGTTGAACGGGGTCAGTTTTCCACGTATGAAGAAGCGGAAGATGGATATAAGCTATGTCAATATAATACAGGTGATCCAAGAGGATCTGGTGCCGAGATAAGAAAGTGGCCTCAGAGAAAAATCAATCACCTTTCTGCTCTTCCAGGATATCTGTCCTTATTCGAATTCACTGGTCTTTTGAATAAGATTAGATTAGCACCAACCATCATTCTTCTTGATGTTGCCTTTAGAGAGAGTGAGCAGTTTATGAAAGAGCATTTCGACATGACTCCTTCGGAAATTATTTTGAGAATTCGACCCGCATTCGTGACTCGTCGTGAACAAGATGAGCCGGGCAGGGTCATCCGCCCGGACTTTACAAAAAAGAAATAAAAAATGGTGCTGCGACACCACTTTTTATTATTTTTTATCCATTTTTTCTTTGTGACGTTTGGAGATCGAGGACAGTCGGCGCTTTTCTCCGGTCACGATTTTTTGATCCACAAAGAGGTTCCACACCGTGTCCGAGCACTGAGCGCCCTTGGACAACCAGTGAGCTACACGATCTTTTTTGACATCCATGGTCGCTGGATTGGTGCGTGAGTTGTAGGTGCCGAGGATCTCGAGCGCCTTACCCCATGGGTCACGGGATTTTTCTGAGATGATGAAGCGGTAGAGAGGTTGTTTGGTCTTTCCAACGCGCGTCAAACGGATGGTTAACATGAATTTGAAGAAGCTAGAAGTTAGAAGTGAGAATGTGATCATTTCTCGCCAGAGAAGGGATCGTTGAGCAATGGCGAAAGGGTAATAAAAATGACCGATTTTGTCAATATGAAAGAGAAGACGGTCGGCGCTAGGCTGCGCCGACCGTCGAAGGGGGTGTGGTATTTAGAGCGACGCCGCGTCGTACATGGCGATGTTGTGCTGGTACGAGCCGTTCCGCGCCCGCGTCGTCCGGACGACCAGGATGCGGTGGGCCGGCGTGAGCTTCTCCCTGGCCTCGAGCAGTCCCTTGCCCAGCGACTTGCCGCGGAGCATGCGCTCCTTCTTGCCACGGTTGTTGACCTTGTTCACGCCCGGCGGAATCTCCGCGACGATGCACGTCCCCTCCAGGATCATGATCCGCGTACCCTTCACGACCACCCACTTCCCGTTGATCGGTTTGACGTCGAGGTTCGCGTGTACGTTCGTGAGGACGTTGTCGGTCAGCGCACGCTCCTTGGCGTTCCGGATCTCCTTCGGCGGGATGAGGAGGGCGTTCGGATCGTGCTCGGCGTCGCGCATCTGGACGAGGCTCCAGGTTGCCGCCACGCTCTCGTGCATGCGGCCGGGTGGGCGGGTGAGTCCGTGCTGACGGAGTTCGGACAGGATCTCTTTCGTGGTCATCGGTTCCCTCCAGGGGTGAGTTTCGAAAAGTACCGCAACGCTACGCGGTTTCTACATTTTTGTCAATGGTTATCGACCCTCTTCTCGATTGTCCCCGTCTCCCTTTAGTATGTTTTGTTCTTTGCGCGAGGCGAGCTTTGCAAGATTGAATTCCGCTATGTCTTCTAGTGAGAGGCCGAACTCCTTAGATGTTTGCGCAATGTACCACAACACGTCACCCAATTCTTTTTTTATGGCCGCTCGTTTTTCTTCACTGATCACACCTTGTTCATCGCGAATAATTTTTTTTACCTTCTCTGCCACTTCGCCGGCTTCGCCGACCAGCCCCAACACCGGATAGACAAAATTATTTCCGATGTTTGGATAGATTGCTGTGGTCGCGGCACGTTCCTGGTATTCATGGAAAGTCATATGCTCCGGAGCATAGCAGATCCGCTCCTAAACCAGAACGCCCCGCGGGCAGGCGCCTGGCGGGGAACTGCTTCCAGCTATAGTGGTGGTGAAGCGTTGCGATGGACATGGCCAGGGTGATGAGGATGATCATCCAGGAGAGAATTTTCCGAGGCCGCGACACGATCGACATGAGTTTTCTCCGCGTGGTGTGGGTAGAGAATTATAGAAAAGAGAGAGGGTGTCAATAGCCGACATCTCATTTTTGTTTCTGGCCCTGTCACATGAAAAACATTAATAAAAACATCTGACTTGATCAGATGTTTTTACGTGGTCGGGGCGACAGGACTTGAACCTGCGGCCTCCTGCTCCCAAAGCAGGCGCTCTAGCCAACTGAGCTACGCCCCGAAGTGCCGCTATACTAACGGAAAACAAGAAATTTGCCAAGGTTGTCTGCATTGCCAAGTCAGGCTAAGCTTTTGGTATGCAATTGATTCGACCCATCAGTTGGGAAGAGGTGTTTGATGGCTGGCGTGTGCGGGAAGCAAATAATCCCGCTTGGATTGAATGTGCAACAAAGATCAAAGGCTGGCCAGATTGGGAATCGTGGAGATCTTTTATTGCAAAACAATTTGATGCCGAAAATCGAAAATGGAAAATTTTTCAGTTTGAAAATCCATTAGAAGAAATTCCTGAAATGTTCATTGGTCCTTATTCGGGTTGGCAATCACG
The DNA here is from genome assembly GCA_016866635.1 of Candidatus Uhrbacteria bacterium. Taxonomy (GTDB): domain Bacteria; phylum Patescibacteriota; class Patescibacteriia; order 2-12-FULL-60-25; family 2-12-FULL-60-25; genus VGLT01. The sequence continues at coordinate 778 of VGLT01000084.1, read as the reverse complement.
AGTAAACAATAAAAATCATACTACATTCAAAGAATTGCTTGAGATTCCTGGTCAATTTGATGAATGGGGTAAGCATTCGGGGGTGTTGGCGATAATGAAAGGATTGCCATTCCCAACTGAACTGATCGGTATCATCAGAAAGGATACTGATAAAATCGTCTGTATTGAAGGTCATCATCGAGCGACGGCAATCGCATTAGCCAAAAAACAGGGTCAAATCATCGATTTTTCTGAAACTCCAGTGACAATTGCTTTAACAGAATTGGCTACAGAGAATTGCCGTTTGTTGGATGACGTATTGCAGAGAGGAGCATCGAAAAATCCTCAATCTTGATTAAGGCTTTGATTTCAAGTGCGGATTCCTTAATAATCTGATTGAACCATTCGACGAAGCTCATGATCCTCGACCTTGTGGTTATCGTTTCGAACCGTGGTTGGACAGGCCGACCACGTAAAAACATCTGATCAAGTCAGATGTTTTTCAGGGAGCCACAAATTCTACTTTGTACGTTGTGTTAAAGGCGTTTCGCCGAGTGTCTAATTGTTTTTTCAACGCGATCGCTTCCGCAGATTTAGCATCCATATTTTTCCATTGCTCATAACCTGCATACAGATCCTTTGTATCACTGTCTAGCATATGTCGCCACATCTGAGGATCTTCTCCCGCTGGGGCATGAGGATACAGCCCTCCCTTGAGATGATCTAGCGTATCAAATACCCTTACCGGAGTCGGTTCGGACTCTACTGGATTAGGAGCAAATTTTTCTCGCGCCTTATC
>VGLT01000083.1 GCA_016866635.1 Candidatus Uhrbacteria bacterium | reverse complement strand
AAAGCCGCCTGCTCGTTTTACGGAAGCGGGACTCATTCAATTCATGGAAAAAGAAGGGATCGGCCGCCCAAGTACCTACGCTTCCGTCATCAGTACGCTCGTGGATCGAAATTATGTACGAAAAGTGAGCTCTGCCCTCGTTCCAACCTTCACTGGGTTTGCGGTGACGCAGTTCATGGAACGGCATTTTACGGATCTCGTCGATACAACATTTACGTCTACCATGGAAAAATCGCTCGACAACATCGCGGAAGGAAACATGGAATGGCTCCCCTATCTCAAACAATTTTATTTTGGCGCATCAGGATTAGAAACACGCATCAAAGATGAGATGCAAAAAAAAGATCCGGAAGAGAGTCGACGTATTGATTTGCCCAACCTTCCAGATGTCGCAATCCACATTGGAAAATTCGGTCCATATTTTGAAGCAAAAAACGCAAAAGCGTCTCTCCCACCGGATCTTGCGCCGGCGGATGTGACGGCGGAAAAAATGGAAGAGCTCATCAAACAAGCGCAACAAGGACCCACAACACTTGGGATTGATCCGGAGAGCGGTAAGCAGATCTATCTCAAAACAGGAAGTTACGGCCCCTATCTACAACTTGGGGAAGAAGATGAAACGGACAAAAAGACTAAAACAAAACGTATCAGCGTACCAAAAACGATTCCCCTGAACACGCTCAATCATGATGTGGCGGTGCATCTGCTAAGCCTCCCTCGTCTCTTGGGTACACATCCAGAAAGCGGGAAAGAAATCCGTGCTGGGCTCGGGCGATTTGGTCCCTATGTTGTGTGTGATGGAGATTTTCGTTCACTAAAAAAAGAAGATGATGTGCTCACGATTACTCTTGAACGCGGACTTGCATTACTTGCGGCTCCCAAGGGTACACGTGGAGCCCCGGTCCTTAAAACGATTGGGTCCCATCCAAAAACCAACAAATCTATCACCCTTCACAATGGGAAGTATGGGATGTATATAAAGAGTGGGACGATCAATGCCACGATTCCAAAAGGAATGGATCCGGAAAAGATAACGTTCGAGGATGCTCTCAACATCCTCGAAGAGCGAGCGGCCAAGAAGAAAAAGAAATAATATGAAAGATGTCACGCCCATCTTACAGACCATCGATACCCTGTGTACGTTGGTACTCTCTTATGAACCCAACGCACATGTTGAGGAGATTCGGCGTGCGTATCAATATGCGGATCAGGCGCATCGTGGGCAAAAACGTGCGACCGGAGAGCCCTATATCATCCATCCGCTTGCGACCGCTTTCTCGCTTGCAGAAATCCATCTTCCCACACCCATTATCATTGCCGGATTATTACACGATGTTCCGGAAGATACCGAACGCACGATTGATGATGTCCGAAATGCCTTTGGTGAGGATGTTGCAACCATGGTCGAGGGTATTTGTAAATTAGGAAAAATCAAGTATCGCGGCATGGAGCGATATATCGAGAATCTCCGCAAAATGTTTTTAGCCATGGCAGCCGATGTGCGAGTTGTCTTTATCAAATTCGCCGATCGACTGCACAATCTGCAGACGCTCGACGCCATTCCACAAAAAAAGCAGTACCGCATCGCTCTTGAGTCGCTTGAGATCTATGCTCCTATTGCCAATCGTTTAGGTATGGGAGAAATGAAAGGACGATTAGAAGACGCGGCTTTTAAATATATTTATCCAAAAGAATATCAATGGGTTCAAGAGCTCGCAAAAACAACACGTGAAGGGAAGCAGGAATATCTTGATCATGTGATGCAGATGACACGTGAGAATCTCCACGCCGCTGGCATGCAACACGTGGAAGTCCATGGCCGTGCAAAACATTTGTATTCCCTCTACCGTAAACTACTCAAAAACGAACGTAACATTGCGCGGATTCATGACATTATCGCCGTACGCGTGATTGTGGATTCGGTCGCGGATTGTTATGCAGCACTTGGGATCATTCATAGCAAGTGGACACCGGTCAAAGGGCGCATCAAAGACTATATCGCCCAGCCAAAACCAAATGGCTATCGTTCACTTCATACCACGGTCTTTTGTGAAGAAGGAGAAATTGTTGAATTCCAAATCCGTACTCCGGAAATGCACCGTGAGGATGAGTTCGGTATTGCCGCACATTGGTCCTATGATGAACAAGTGAAGCGCGCCGGCATGGTCACGCAAAAAAATGCGCCTCCTCCGCAGTGGGTTCACGAGCTGGCGGAACTTCAACAAGACTTGGCGGATAAAAAACACTTTGTCCAATCGTTGGAGGATCTCAAGATCGATATTTTCCGTGATCGAATTTTTGTCTTTACCCCGCGTGGAGACGTTATTGATTTACCTGAAGACAGTACATGCGTTGATTTTGCGTACGCCATTCACACGGATATTGGAAATACGTGCATGGGTGCAAAAGTAAATGATTCGGTCGCTCCGCTCGAGACGATTTTAAAAAACGGTGATATGGTAGATATTATCATCGACAAGTCTCGCAAAGGACCAAATCCTGCTTGGATTAAGTTTGTAAAAACACGACATGCACGACAAAAAGTCAGACAACAAGCACGCTCAAAAATTGGCGCGTGGATTAAGGGGATTTTGCCGGGAACGGAGTAGAGATGTGTTTGCCAAGTGCACCATGTGGGGCCCTTGTTTGGCATTCACGCGGTCAATCGCGGCATACACCTGCTTCCATTTATCAACGTGTTCCACAGATTCAAATAAGCTTGCCTGGGTTCCGCCCTGTGACCGTAGGGAAAAAAGAGCAATGCCGGTTGCACGATAGAGATCGCGAGCATCGTACAACTCTGTAAACCCCCGCTCCACATGCGAGATGATTTCCGGCGGCAAAGCAGTTGGTCGTGGCAACGTAATCTCCGTGGCGCGCGTGCGCATATTTTGTAATCGAAGGAGAACGGTGATGCGTGGTGCAACTAAGTGATAACGTCGAGCTTTAGCACACGCATGCTCAAGATTGTTGACCAAGCGAGAGAAAAGCTGATGACGATCACGCGTCGGCGGGCGGAAGGTTTCAAATCTACTGATGGAATCATAGGAGGTTTTTGGATCTGTCACCAAAGGAAAAACGGCTTCGCCATTCAGTTCTCGCCAAATCTCTTGGTGTGGTTTGTTGAATGCGTCTTGAATGCGACCGAGCGGAGTTTGGGCAAAATCAAAGGCGGTTCGTATTCCCAAACGATGGCAGGTGAAAACGGTCGACGGACCAATGCCCCAAACTTTGTGAATGGGTGTTTCGCGCAATAGAGACGATAGGCGATCTCTTGGAATCGGTGTAAAGCCAGACGGTTTTTTATACTTGGATCCAATCTTGGCCAACACCTTGGTTAAACTTAAACCCACCGATACCGTCAACTCCAATTCTTTTTCAATCACCTCTTTCATGCGCAGAGCGATTTGTTCATACGATCTATGCCACGCCTTATCAAAGCCGGTGATGTCGGCAAAGGCTTCATCAATCGAATATTCTTCCACGTGAGGCGTGTATCGTCGCATAATAGAGAACATTCGTTCGGCAAATGCTTCATACACATCATAATGCGACTCAACAAAGATCACGTCTGGACACAATTTTTTTACTTGTGACAACGGAACACCTCTCCCTACACCCTTCGCCTTGGCCTCATAACTCGCCGCGGTCACGATGCCACGCTCTGCACCTGTCACGACCGGTTTGCCTCGCAAGCGTGGATTGATCGCCTGCTCACACGACGCAAAAAATGCATCGCCGTCGAGATGAATAATAGCTCGCGGATATGATACAAGAGGCATACACCTCTTTCATACCATATAGAACAAAAAGAGAACACTAATCTTTGAGCTTGTCTAGAAGCGATCGGAACTCCTCATCCGAAAAAAACTTGAGGCGGATCTCCCCTTCTCCCCGGATG
>VGLT01000082.1 GCA_016866635.1 Candidatus Uhrbacteria bacterium | reverse complement strand
CTCCCTCACACTTTGGAGAAAATCCACCGCAAGAAATCGTTTGCCCTCCGACAGAACGAAGTTGCGAGACGACTTGGGGAATAAAGGCTGTTTCTGCCTCAAAACAATTTCGATCTTCATTTGGCGCGGGACAGGTTGCCGCGGGTTTAAAGGTTGCAAGTGAACCAGAAACGGTAACGGTCCCTGCGACCGGTGCTTTATCGCTCTTTCGCAGAACTCGAATATTTGCATTAGCAGAAACGGGATTGAGATCTTTGCTGAACAAAAAGCGTACTTCGATATTGCGGAGCTTCACGGTTCCTGCAGGTGTGATGGAGCGCAATTGAAAAACATTTGACGTACCTCCACCGCCGCCCAGATCTCCTCCGCCACCGCCTCCTCCGCCACCGCCACCGCCTCCTCCCTCGCCTGCCGCAGCTAATAAACGACTGATGACAAACGTTGCGATCGCCCAAGAAGATAAAATAATAATCAAACCAATGATGGCATTACGAATCACGCGCTTGGCGTCACCGGTCTTTTTCGGGTCCCCACCCGAGATCATCCACAAAAATCCTCCATAGAGGATCAAACAAACCATGACGATCCCCAAAAGCCCCATGGCAACATTGATAATACGCGCGGCAATCACGCGAGGATCCGTCGACGAGAGTTTGGTTGTTTGCGCAACTTCACTTAGCCCCGCATCAATCTGCGCATGAACGCGATTTGGAACAACCCCAACCCCGACACTGAACGTGATCAGTGTGAGAAGAAAGAGTAAGGCGAGACGTTTCATGGGTTACCTAAATGCTAAATGCTTTGTACTCAATACTACTTCTTAACGGGATACGCACACGCTTTTTTGGAAGAACTGTCATCACAACAATTTGGTCCTTTACAGACGGTCGAGCCGGCCGGGATATAACAATTCTGATACACATTCTGCAAATCAGAAATCAGGTAGGGGTAATACTCTGGGCTCGGTTTCTTTTTATCTTCTGGCGCAGGGAGATACAGACGGTGGCTGATGCTGACGCGTCCGGCTACAACCGGTTCCGACGAGGTGGCAATTCTGCCATCTGCAGTCAGCAAAAACTGCTTTGGTGTCCACCAAAAGGTATCATCCATTTCTGGTGCCTCATTTGTGCGAATAAACGCTGTATCTGAGGTGAGCGTAGAGGATTGGAGGATGCTATCGAAATCAGCTTCGGGCGGCTGTTGAACGGGGATGTTGCTGGAAGATTGTCTGTCTCCCGCTTTTGGTTTTGTTTTCTTGACAAATGGAGCAATTAAATTAGGTTCGCTCTCTGTACCAAACCCCCATGTGTAGTCATCTTTCCCCCGTCCTTCTGCCGTGGCATTGCCATTTCCATCCAAGGAGTTGCCGACGATATCGACAATTCCATCATATCCATTTTGTGTAAGCTCAGCCTCGGGCGGAGTGGAAGAAAGCGTTGCCGCTTTGACAAGCACATTGATTGCCGAGTCTTTAGGCAGACAAAAAATCTTCTTTCCACAGGAATTTACCCCGCACGGAACGTCTGAAACAAACTCGACGGTCGTGTAGCGATTTGAGACTTTAAATTCTCCTGCCGGACGAGTGGGGGGATTGTTTGGTTGGGCAATGGGAGTTGCACGAAGCTCCATGTTGGTAAATCCTGCACCATCTTTAAAGATGCCGGATGCGCTCGTTGGATCCACCGCTTCATTAAAATGTACCTGTACGACAATGTTCGGCGCGTATCTCCCACCTAATGATGGGATCACCGTGGTAATTTTTGGCGGCGTTGTATCGATGACGGTAGAAACTTCAAATTGCCATTTATATCCCTTGGAAAAAGAGCCGGAAAACGCCGCCTTACCATCTTCACGCAACAGTCCTTTTGTCCCGCCAATTAATTCAACGGTGTAGTTCATTTTTTCCGTTGGGCTTCCAAGATAATTGACTGGCTTGATCACAAATGTTTTTCGATCAGCCGTAAAACGGACACGCGCATCCGCCGTAACCAGCGCCTTATCAGGCTTGCCGGTTGGATAAATACGAACATTGGCAGGATTCAATCCAATCGTCGTTCCGGAGGTTGCATCGTCCGTCAAAAGAGCAGGCGTTCCATTATCATTGTAATCCTGAATCACAGAAGCGATTTTGAGCGGAATTTTAAACGTCATGACAATCGCGGTGTTCCGAGGGATGTTTGTCGCATCACGCTCTGGAACATGATACTCGATAATACCTCCGCCTAATGACCCTGAAGATCCAGGGAAGCCAACCCCTCCAGGCCCTTGGCCAGCAACACCTCCCCCACCATCTATAGCACCGCCGAGTCGAGAAAGAATAAAATTTGCGATGGCGAAAGAAGAAACAATTAATACGAGTCCGATAACCGCATTCCGAATCATGGTCTTTGCTTGTTTCACCTTCTCGTCTTCACCACCAGAAGTCATCCACAAAAAGCCTGCGTACAGCAAGTACCCTAACAAAACGATCCCCATGAATCCCAAAGCAACATTGATGATGTTGCCAATCAACGTGGGAAGATCATTGGCATTCTCTAGACCGGAAGTTTCCGCAATCGCATCAACATTTTTCTGTCCAAATGTTTGATTCTGAGCAAATGCGACGCGTGGAACGGTGGCGAAACATCCAAAAATCAAAACAGCCACAGCGAAGCCGCGAAGAATGTTTTTTCTTGTAGACTCCTTCTCGAGCATGGGAAAGAAGTTATGTCTTGTATTTTACTCCGAGAGCAGGCGTTGCACAATGGTTCTGACTTGATTTCCATCTGCCCTGCCGTTCACTGCTTTCATGGCCAGTCCCATTGCCTTTCCCACATCCTTCGTCGGTGCTTCTGCAATAGCATCACGCACCATTTTTTCCAATGCTTCTGTGGATAACGCGGGCGGTAAATATTTTGCGATTAAGTCAATCTCTTTTTGTTGTCGTTCGACTAAATCTTGACGACCGGCAGATTGGAAATCTGTCAGTGCATCTTGATATTGCTTAATCATGGTCTTCAATACTGCCGTGACCTCTTGTTCAGATAATTCGCGCTGAAGATCAATCTGTTTATTTTTTAAAGCTGTACGGACCAAGCGAAGCGTGGAGAGAACAACCTCCTCTTTTGCTTTCATCGCTTCTTTAAAATCTTGGTCGATCTGTATCAAAATGGACATAGAATATGAATATGAAAGATCCAAGACACCAAGATCCAAGAACCAAGATCCAAGAACCTTGGTTCTTGGCGTCTTGGATCTTGGATCTTGATGTTATCTGCGATAACTCTTCTTTGACTCTTCTTTTAATTGACCTGTTTTTGTCAGATAGGCGTACTGCGCTTTCATCTCTTCGCGACGCAAAGCACTCCCACGACGTTGGTTCTTGTTTTTTCCTGCATCGTGAAATCGACGCTTGCGCATTTCCAAATTTTTTCCGCTTTGTTGAAAGCGACGTTGGAAACGGCGCAACAAGGCGTCCACGGTTTCATTTTTCTTTCGTTTTACTTCCACCATAGTCCCACCGATCCTTTCTAGAAATATCTATCTCAATACTAAGACGTGGACCAATCCTACCCAATCCAAGCACACTCGTCAACTCCCCCTACATGTTTTCTCCTCGCGTGATAATCACGGCCGTCCCTCGACTTTCATCATTCTTTTCTGAAAGAACCACGTTCATCGAGACTTTATCTTTTGTATAGGTCCGCATGATGCTCCCTTCCGTAAGATAACTTGCTTCTTCTGGCCATCCGCCTTTTTTAAATTCCGCAGCATACCAATCCTTCACCTGAGCGAATGCATCTGAAGATTCAAGTGTTACGTTTAATCCCTGTCCTTCCTGCTTCACATCAATAATCCCCTTCACCCTACTCCCTGGATAAATAGGAACGTCTTTTGGGAAATCGTCTGGCAGTTTTAATCCCTCTCCAAAAGTGAGACTGCTTCCGCTTTTGGTATCCGT
>VGLT01000081.1 GCA_016866635.1 Candidatus Uhrbacteria bacterium | reverse complement strand
CTCCTCGGTAAACGCGTTCAAATAGACGATCTCGGTCGTGACGTGTGGAACAACGGGAACCTTGTCAATGGAAATCTTTTTCATGTCCGCTGCCAGTTTTTTATCAACTTCCGTGTTGGCCTCTGCCACCATCTTCCCCTCTCCATCGCGGACATCGGCACGCAGCGTCTCGCCCACGGCATCGTCGCCATCGTTTTTAGCCCAACTCTTTACTTTACGGTATGGGGCTTCAATAAATCCGTAATCATTGATACGAGAGTAACACGCCATGTGACCCACCAATCCAATGTTTGGTCCTTCTGGAGAAGCGATTGGGCAGATACGACCATAGTGCGTGCGATGCACGTCGCGAACATCAAAGCCGGCACGTTCTCGGGTCAATCCACCTGGACCCATCGCCGACAAACGACGCTTGTGCTCAAGCTCCGATAACGGATTTGTCTGATCCATGAACTGCGACAACTGCGAACTCATAAAGAATTCGCGGCAGGCTCCGATCACAGGGCGCGCATTGATCAATTTGGCAGGGGTCAACGCCGTGATATCAAGCGTTGACATACGATCTTTCACAATGCGTTCCATGCGAGCCAAACCAATACGGAAACGGCTCTGCACCAATTCCCCAACCGCACGCACGCGACGGTTTCCCAAGTGATCCACGTCGTCTGCTTCTTCTTGGCTGATGTTTAAACGGATAATCTCGCGCATGATCTGCACCAAGTCTTCCTTGGTCAAAATACGATTTTCCTCTTTCACGACATATTCATGATCAGCCTTTAATCCAAAACGCTGGTTGAATTTGTAACGACCGACCGAACCCAAGTCATAACGATCAAAATTGAAGAACATGGACTGGATCAAGGTCTTGGCGTTGTCAGACGTCGCGAGATCACCTGGACGGATGCGCTTGTACACCTCAATACAACCCTCATCTTCATTTTTGGAGGCATCCTTCGCGAGGGTTGCCTCGACGTAATTGTTCAAAGGATGAATGTTTACATCGGTAAAGAGTTTCGCAATTTCTTCGTCTGAACTGATACCGAACGCGCGCAGGAGAGCCGTTGCCGCCACTTTGCGCTTACGATCAATTTTGACCCAAATCACGTTGTTGCCGTCGGTTTCAAACTCGAGCCAGGCACCACGGTTTGGAATCACCTTGGCACCGTAGTAACGGCGACCATGAATAAATTCTGCAGTGAAAAAAGCACCGGCAGAACGCACCAACTGCGTAACCACGACACGCTCAATCCCGTTAATAATAAACGTGCCACGATCGGTCATGAGCGGCAAATCTCCTAAATAGACTTCCTGTTCCTTCTCACTTTGCGTACGTTTGTTGATGAGCTTCATCTTGACGCGCAGTGGTGCCTCGTAGTTAACATTTTTCGCCTTAGAGGTCTTTTCATCAAACTTGGCTTCGTCGAAAAAATAATCGACAAAGTAAAGCTCAAGATCTCGCCCAATAAAATCTTTGATGGGAGAAATCTCTTTAAACAATTCTCGGATTCCTGCTTCCAGGAACCAGCGGTAGGAGGCCTTTTGGATCTCAATGAGATCAGGCAGGGCCATGGCGTCGCGCGTGGCCGTAAAGTACCGACGTTCTGACTCCTTGAGAGTCTGTCGGCGAAATGGCATCGCAGGCATGAGGCGATGAATACAGGAGTGACCTGGTCTGCCACACGAGACCGTGCATGTGCTGATCGAACAGCCGGGGGTTCACGGTGACCGCGCAGGAGACGCAAAAGCCCTTCTGGCTCTTAATTCAGAAGGGATTCTTGGGACGTCCTTATATGTTAGGCATTGGAAACAAGGCGAATCTATCATGACCTTGAAAAGTGGTCAAGAGCGTGTTAGCGTTTGGCCGTCCCAATGGACCCTCGACAACCAACGGAAAGAGAAGGAGGCTCAGATGGGTGCGCCCAACCCGAACGTTCTCAACCCGCAGATTTTGGCGCTCAAGATCATGTCCGCCATCATCGAGGCGATGATCACCGTCATCGCACATCTCCCGACCGGCAACCACGGCATCTTCCTGTACGCCTGCCAGCTCAGGAGCGCCAGCACGAGGAGGCTCGTCCTGACAGCCATTCCAGACGTCCCCGACGAACAGCGCGCCGAGTGGCGCAGGAATGCTCAAAACCAGGCCATCCCATTCATCGATCGGTCGAACAAAGGGAGGTATTTCGGCGTAGTCAAGATGGATGATTTCATCATTTCCGTCTTCGGCATGGAATTGGGCAAGGCCAACCAGGCCATCGCCGTACTCGGCGCCATGAAGCTCGGCATGACCAAGGAGCGAGCGATCGAGATCGCCACCGAGTGGGAGAACGACTTCCTACTCGAACTTCTGCGCGAGATCGACTGACCACCAACCAGAAAGGGGGCCGCGATGGCTCTGACGACCGGATTGCATCTGAAGCCGGATCGCGCACCGCTCTTTTGACTCAACACCCCGTCGACCGTCGACACCACTCTCTGTGGCGCCGCGGTCACGGGGTTTGGTGTTTATATTAAAAAGTCTAAAACCCCTCCGACATACGCCGGAGGGGTCAGGTTCAGTCAGACGAGGAAGGGAGATACGACTGGTCAGCGACGGGTCATGGCGCGCTCGATCTCGCTCACCACAGCGATCGCCGCTTCCCGGGTGTCCATCCCGCTTTCCTTGGGCGGGTCGGTGATCGGGCGCCCGACGACGAGGAATTCGGCGCCGGCGTGGATGGCCTCACCCGGGGTCGTGGTGCGCTTATGGTCGTTCGCCGGCGCCCACACCGGCCGCACGCCCGGGGTGATGGCCACGAGACCCGTCCCGCGCACGACCTTGAGCTCCTTGGGCGAGCAGACGACGCACGGCACCCCCGCCTCGACCAGATCCTTGCAGAAGATCGCGACCTGGGCGGGCGGCGGGCGGCCGAACTGCTCCTGGCACTCCTGCTCGCTGAACGAGGTGAGCACGGTGACCCCGATCACGTAGCACGACTCACCCGCACCATCGACCGCGGCCTTGAGCCCCTTGACCTTGGCGCTTGCGTGCACCGTGAACATATTGACGCCCTTGTGCCCGGCCAAGACCCTGGCGCTCCCACGCATCACGTCGGGGATATCGTAGCGATTCTGATCGATCATCACCTTGCCACCCAGCTCCTCGACCAAGTGCACGGCCGCGGGGACTCCGATGGCGTCGAGCACGATGGGTCCGAGCTTGAAGAGCTTGACTCCCACCTGGAGGCAGGCGATGGCGATGGGCTGGATCTGGCCCGGGGGAACGTCGAGGGCGACGATGAGCCGCTCGGCCGCGGGCAGGTTCTTCAACGGATGCGTTTTCATCCTTGATCTTCTTTCGTCTAAAGGTCCGAAGCCAGCGAGCGCCGCCAGCCTTTCGGCCTAGAGGATGTCATATCTCGTATAAAAAGAAAACCCCGCCCAGGCGAACCCGGGCGTAACAAAAACGGTGTCTGACCCCGCCGCTCGCAAGCAGCGTGGGACCAAACACCATTTTATTTTTCTCTGTACTGGTTACCAGTTACGGGTTACTGGTTACTATTTTTATTTGATATATGCCAACGGATTCACGCGCGCTCCTGCTTTGTTATACACCTCATAGTGCAAGTGGGTTCCGGTGGAGCGGCCCGTGGTACCGACCATCGCAATGGTTTGTCCCTTTTTGACCGTCTCACCCACAGACACAAACATCTTGGAAGCGTGGGCATAGCGCGTCTTCATTCCATTGTCGTGCTTGATCACAATCTGTAATCCATATCCACCGCTATTCCAACCCGCTACCTCGATCACACCGTCTGCGGATGCATAAATCGGGTCTGTATAATCGCCATCAATATCCACCCCGGTGTGACGCCATCCATAATATTGGTTAATACGATACTGAGCCGTTGGCCAAATAAGCGTCCTGTCCGTGTCTTTTATCTCCGCATCGGCTGGCTTGGTACGCGTATCTGTTGGTGGCGTCTTTAACTCCTGATATTCATCAACAGATTTTCCTGGAATAGAAGATCTTGGAACGGTAGGTTTAATCGCTACCCTTGGTTTGACCGGCTCAGGTAATGGAGCAGCTCCTGGCAATATCAATTCCTCGCCAATGGTGAGCGCTTCTTTCGCGGACAAATCATTGACCTGTTGGATCGCCGGGATCTCAATCTTATATAAGGAAGCGATGCGCCCCAATGTGTCAC
>VGLT01000080.1 GCA_016866635.1 Candidatus Uhrbacteria bacterium | reverse complement strand
TCTCTTCCCTAGTCAGCTGGTCGCAATCGGCCATCAAAATTCAGAACAAGCGTGATACACTTGGCGTCGGTCAGTGGGTGGAAAAATGGAAGATGAAGAATACCCTCTATTCCCCTCGCCCACCAAAAACAGAATCATAAAATTCCCTCGATCCATGTGATGTCTGGCTCTTGGCCGGGAAGGATCAAAATCGCGAGCGCATCCGCTTGATAGTGTTTTGGTTCAGGGTGAGCACGAAGCCACATCTCGATCGCACGGGCTACATGACGGAGCTTGGCCGGAGTAATCGCCTCTTCTGGATAGCCGTATTCCATTGAATAACGTGTCTTCACTTCAATAAAACGCACTTCCCCATCGCGCTCCACAATCAAATCAATTTCACCCAAACGACAGTTCCAGTTTTTTTCCACCACACGGAATCCTTTGGATACAAAAAACGTTGCAGCGAAATCCTCGCCTTTATTACCGGTCTCTTTGCGGATGTCCATAATGCCCCGCAGGTTTTATCGCTTTGATCGAGGTAACCACTTTTCGTAACTTGCACGCTCACTCTGAGCTGATTCCTGTTGAAGGATGCGACGATAGTCTTTCACGAGCCATCGTATCCAAATCACACACACGACAAACCACACAAAAAACCAAAAACGCATACTCAGAACCGGAATCCCTTGTGCGGTAAACCAATGGAGCAACCAACCAAAAATTCCCATGGTAAACCCAAATCCATAAATAGACCTCAACCATCGACGCTTGAGCTTTGGAAATGTCACATCGAGTCCCTGCACATGCCTTGAGGCAAGAGCAGACAACACATAAGTCACAACACCCATCAGCACAAGTGCAAGCATTATGATCAAGATTGTCCGTCCAATCCAAGGGGTAAACGGCGTAGCCTGAAGACCAAACCAAAAATGAGGCTGCAACGCAGGAGGGAGTTCATTCCAGGTCATAAAGAGATATGAGAAACAGAGAGAATGGTTGGCGTTATCTCGCCTTCTTCTTTTTGAAACACGGCTGCATGGTGATGGTCACCGGCTTCAAACTGATCCGTCCATCGGATCGGATGCTCCGAAAGATACGCCTGAAGATCCTCAAACGCAAGTCGATCATTGAGGGGTGGGCCAAGGGGCGTCTCTTGCTTGTTCCACTCAACAATCATGACAGATCCACCTGGACGGAGCAGCCGCATGATTTCCTGAAGCATACTTGGCCGGTCCTGGGCGGTATGTAACGTATTTGCTAACACCACAAGATCAAGACTTGCTTGCGGGATGCGCGTGGAGCCAACCCGCTCTAAATCTGACCATATGGGGTGAACGTTCCATCGTTGAAAATTTCTTGCTGTTTTTTCAAGCGCTTTAAGAGCTGGCCGCTGGACATCAATCGCGTACACTTTGCCTTCTGCGCCAACCATCTGCGCGGCGGGAAACACAAAATGACCAAGCGATCCACAACCCGCATCAGCCACATGCCAGCCAGAACAAACCCCCACACGCCCCAAAAGTTCTTGGGGGTCAAGGAGCTCTGTCCCTCGTCCAAGATGCCACATAGGCTATGTGCGCGGCCCGGCAATAGATCCAATCGTTGCCTCAAGAAATGCGTTCCACAAATTTGTCGCCACGATAAACCCGATTAAAATGATTACGATTCCCAAACATTTATAAAAAAGCGTGCTGGATCCAAGGTGTGACTCCGCCCAACCAACTGGACCAAAAAAATCCTCAATCACCCGAGTTTTTATCACCATGTAAACCCCAACGGCGGCAATCACCAAACCAATAAGGATGCGAAGAATGAACATATGTGGTTAGTTTAGCACAAAAATACTCAAGGAACGATCCTTTTCGTAAACAAGAATGTAATGATCAGCCAGACGGCCAATATAACCAGCGTCATTTCCATACGGTAACAGCGGCATCTTAGCCCAGCATGCGAGAGAGTCAATAGTCTGGTAAAATCTTTTAAGCATGTTTCCTATCTTCGGACTCGTTGGACCAAGCGGATCAGGGAAGACATTGTTAATTGAAGAGATGCTCGCTCGCTGGCCGAGCCGTCTTGGGGTTCTCAAATCTCTTGCGACACGAATGCGTCGCGGTCTCGAGGATGATCGGTATTATGATTTTGTGACAAACGAAGAGATGCGGGAGCGGATCACACAGGGACGACTGATTCAGAGCGTGGAGTTTGCCGGGAATATCTATGGAAATGATCGTAAAGATGTTGATGCATTGCTGAAGAACATGTTTGGCATCATGGCCATTGTTGAACCCTCGGTCAAAAAATTTAGAGATGCTGGGTATGAAATGATTTTGGTAAAAATAACCCCCATCAACGGCCAGCAAATGCGCGAGGGGCGACGCGAAGCAGATGTCGCACGTGCAAAGATTCCGCTAGATTTTGCCTATGAGGTCACGAATGCGTTTGAACCAGGAGGAAAAGAAAAAGCGATCGAGGCACTGGAGCATTTTTTAAAACACTATCTAGAATAGTTGCTGACGAGCCATAGAGCATTTATACTTGCTTCATCCCCCTTGCTGGTACCGGGCTCACTGGCGGGAATGCTCTTCGAGAGCAGGGATCGAGCCTCTGGTGTCGGGCGGACATCGTCTGTAGCCGTGAGAAGCGATCACGTCACAACAGACAGGAAAGATGTCTTGATATAACGCGCCCGAGAAACACAGAACCTCCTGTGGCCGCCGAAGCCCCTGAAAAGAGCACCGAGAGGGAAACAAAAAGAATACGTGCAATGTATCAGCTCACCCTCACACAACAAAATTCCTCTCGTATCATCTAGATCTTCCCCGTGTCCTCAAAAACCATTTTGATAAATTTCTTGATCATATTATATTACAATAATTCTACTAATTGCTCGATGCTCAAACTCGCCTCCCGCAGAATACTCCGCAAGGTGCCTTTGCGTAAATCTCGATTGTGAAATGGAACAGTGACACGTCGCTTGTCGCTTTCCCTTTTTAAAATAACATGACTACCGCTTTGTCGATGAATAACAAAACCCGCTCGCTCTAGAGCCTGAATCACGACTCTCGATGTGAGCACGGGAATTTTTGGACTCATGCTTGGCCAGCTTTAATTTTTACTTGACCAATGAACTCTCCTCGATCTTCTGGAATTGATTCACCATCTGCGAGCAAACTCTCACAGTAGAGCTGGATAGCCTCTTCTGCCATTTTTTTTGCATCATCTAATGTGTCTCCCTCCGTAATACATCCAGGCAGCGCTGGTACTATAACCATGTAACCACCTTCCTCAGCAGGGTGAAAGACAACCGTAAAATTATATATACGTTCATTCTCCATACAGAATTACCGTAACACCTTACAAAAAAATTCGCAATGATCTTTTATTTACTTTTCCGCTGTCTTTTCACAAGCTCTGAATTCGTTGGGTCGTTTGTTCGGCATCGACCATATGAGACCTATACTACCATGCCATGGCATCTTTTGAAGTGTTATCTTAATGGATGATTTATAACAGACCGATTTGCAATTGGAAACAAAGCTTAAAACTCCTCCCATGTTTTACCAGACCGGCGTAGGAAGCGGAATTATCTGGATTAAACCTTCGTAGCATCCTCTTTCTCGTCTTCGTTCTCAAAATTCGATAATAAGGAAAACAGACAAATCCAAGGAAATCGACTCCGTTATGATACGGCCCGAGAACAACCTTGTCAGGATGGAGAGATAGATGCAGGCGGTCGGTCAGAAACTTCTGGATAACAGGGATCAACTGTTCAAGAAATACGCGATCGGAATGTAGAATCACAAAATCATCACAATAACGGACATAATGTTTGATCCTCAAAATCCGTTTTACATACTGATCGAGCTCGTTGAGATAAACGTTGGCAAAAAGCTGGGAGGTCCGACAGGACCAAGCATCATAAATCAGGATTCTCTCAAACAAAGGCTCAATAATCCGAAAAATAGCATGATGCAGTAGCCGATCCCTGACCGGCGGTTTATGGATATGCCGCCGTTTCGGATCATTCACAAAAAATGATTCATATGGGCCGTGCGCATATCTCCCATGCTGTAAATCCTCATGCAATGCAAAAATATGATCCTCAATATTCAATTCAAACGCCTGAACGTCGAGTTTACTCGTTTTTCCCAGCCTAAACTCTCGCCATGCGGCAAATAAATTTTCGAGTGATATAATCTTTTCGAATAAAAGACTATGAGCGCCCCCCCCCCAACGGAATTTCGG